>JAGOHK010000081.1 GCA_017996175.1 Leptospiraceae bacterium | reverse complement strand
ATCATCTCCTATGGGATTGATGTTTTTTTTCAGAAAGCTTCGGATGCTGGGATTAGAGGAATGGTAATTCCTGATTTGCCTTTTGACGCGAAGGATTCTAGTTTTGTTTTGGAAAAAGCAAAATCAGCCAATATAGATATTATTCATTTAATAACTCCTGCAAGCACAAAGGAAAGAATGGCTGCTATAAAAAAAGTTGCCTCTGGATTTATCTACTACGTAACTTCCTATGGCGTCACAGGAGAGAGATCTAATTTTGCACAAGACTTGAAAAAGCGAATTGAGTTGGCACGAAAAACTCTGCTACTTCCTATCTGTGCTGGTTTTGGTATTTCAACTCCAGACCAGGCAAAGTCAATTGGAGCTTATTCGGATGGGATTATCATTGGATCTGCGATTCAGAGAATTATTGAAGACAAGTCCTCTAATGTGGATGAATGCGCTCGCGCATTGCATGAATATACAAAGGAAATCGCCAAAGCTATCCATTGAAATTGTGTCACCCTCGAAATCAGTATCGGGTGTCTCAAATGCGAGAGATTCCGACAGAAATCCACGCATCGCTTTCGTGTTCAGTCTTCGCACGGGAATGATAATACGAAGTTGGCATAATTATTCAGTTTCAAAAGGAAATTCTTGACGATTCTAGTTTCATTTTGAATCCTTCAAAAAGTCCTAATTTCAAATGTAATATCGGAGAAACACCAATGAGTGAGAAACAAAATAAACTGAGTATCATAGATTTTTTATCTCTGGGAGCCTTTTTAGTAGGAGCATTAGCTGTTATATTTAGTGCATTTCTTCCACCGAATTATGTTTCGGCAGAAATTAGTTTACTTGGAGTTTTATTACTTTTAGCTTCGTTTTATTTTGTGTATAAGTTCATTGAGAAGGTTTCAAAGGAAAAGCAGAATATCGGGAGTATCCTCATTTCTTTGGTTCTAGCTTTCACCATATATACTTCTAAAAATGTGCTTAAATTGATCCAAGATGCAGAGGAGTCTTCCATTTCGTGGAGATTTTTTTTGTTAAAAGGAACTCCGGGTAAAGGTGCATTAGCCTCGGATAAAGGGTACATCGAGAAAGTAAATCAAATAGACGGTGCAAGAAAAGATATTCGTATCATAGGAATCAAAACTGAGACTTTAGAGAAATTGCAAGGAACTTGGCCGATCCATTGGAGTAAATACGCTGAAATTATAGAAGCATTTAAAGGAACCACTAATTACCTTCTCTTCGATATTTTCTTTGTAGATTATAAGAAGGGACAGAAAGATCTCATGGAAAATGCACTCAAGGGAGCAGATAATGTTATCTTTGACTATTCGATTGAATCTACCGCTGAATCAAAAGGATCTGTAATTAATTTAGAGAGCAGACAGGAAAAACTTAGAAAGTATAAATTGAAACATGTGATTGATGAAAATGATCGAGGAATATCTTGGCTTAGTTTTGCCGTGCCTCCAATTGAGCAAGTAACTGAAAATTCAGTAGGCGTTGGTTTCGCAAATATACGTAAAGAAGACAACGCGGCAAATAGACATATGCCTTTGGTAGCAAAGGTGTTAAATCACGGACCTAATAACGAAACTGAATACTATCCTTCCATCGACTTTGTAATAGTATGTAAATATTTTGGTATAGATATTGTAGAAGATACAGAAGTTGTAATGGGTCAATATATTAAACTAAAGAATATTCCCAAAAAAATGATCAAGGACAAAAATGGGGAGCATGACATCATGACTGTCCCGAATGAAGAAAGAGAAATTGTAATTCCGATAGATGAATACGGGCAAATGGAGATTAACTTCGTTGGGTCTTTGTATTGCTTTAGAGATGATGACTTATATGATGTTGCAGAGTGGGGGCGTGAATACGCTGAACAATACGATAATACAATTTTCCTAGTTGCTATGTATTATGCAACAGGACGCGGAGCCTCTAAGGATACTCACTTATCGCCTTATGGGGAGATGTCTGGAATTGAGCATCACGCACATGCGATTAACACAGTGTTAAATCAAAGTTTCATGGGAAGTACGAAGGAAAGTATAAATTTATTTATATTTTTATTGGTCGGTTTAGTGATTGGTTTTATTCAGCCTAGAGTAAGAACATGGTTAGCCTTTATTTTAATTTTTGTATTAGTGATTGGTTATACTTCTGTTACCTTACTTTGTTTTGATAAATTGAATTTGACAATCCCCTTGCCTAGTATCATCATCGAGCAACTAGTAATATTTGTCACTATCATAGGATTTAAAATATTAACAGAAGAGGCAAATGTTAAATACATTCGAAATACATTTTCCAAATTTGTATCCAAAGATGTTGTGGATGAATTATTAAAACACCCGGAAAAAATTGCGCTTGGTGGGGCTAAGAGGGAGATTACAATCTTCTTTTCGGATATTAGGGGTTTCACTACATTATCCGAAGCGCTTAGTCCAGAAGAATTGGTTAAACTCTTAAATGAGTATCTTTCTACTATGACCGAGATTATCATTGAGTGCAAGGGAACAATTGATAAATACATGGGAGATGCTATCATGGCATTCTGGGGTGCACCTGTTGACTTAGAGGATCATCCTTATTATGCGTGTGTTGCATCTTTAGTTCAAATGGATAAACTACTTCAATTGCAAGCTAGTTGGAAGGAAAGAAATTTACCTTCTATTGATATCGGGATTGGTCTAAATACTGGTGCAGCAGTTGTGGGTAATATGGGTAGTTCGCAGCGTATGGATTATACTTGTATGGGAGATACGATTAATCTTGGCTCTCGTTTAGAAGGCTCCAATAAAACTTATGGAACAAATATAATCATTTCTGAATATACTTACGAGAGAGTCAAAGACCGAGTATACGCAAGAGAGTTAGATTTAGTGCAAGTAAAAGGTAAGACTCATCCTGTTAGAATCTATGAATTGATAGGTCTGATTAATGATGAGGATATAAAGAAGGTAATTAAACCACTTGCAATCTCCTAATAAAATGAGTAGAAATGAGTTTTAAGTATTTAGATAAAATTAATGACCCGAAAGATTTACGCAAACTTACCAAAGCTGAGCTTGAAGCAGTTTGTTTTGAAATTCGTACCTATATAATTGATACTCTCGCGAGTGTTGGAGGACATTTTGCAAGTAACCTAGGCGTAGTGGAACTGACGGTTGCTATACACTACGTGTTCAATACTCCGGTGGATAGATTAATCTGGGACGTGGGTCATCAAACTTATCCGCATAAAATTTTAACTGGCAGAAGAGAATCACTTAAAACAGTTAGAAAATACGGAGGTATATCAGGATTTCCCAAAAGGGAAGAATCGGAGTATGATCTATATAATACAGGTCACGCTGGGACTTCGATTTCTCAACTTCTTGGAGAAGCGGTTTCTCGTGATTTGCTTCAAAAGAAATATAATTGTATTGCCGTTATAGGAGATGCTTCTATTGCAACAGGAATGGCTCTGGAGGCACTCAATCACGGTGGACATATTCGACCTAATTGTCTTGTTATTTTAAATGATAATTATATGTCCATTTCCAAGAATGTGGGGTCAATATCGAATTACCTCAATAATATTATTACATCAACATTTTTTAATCAATGGAAAAAAGTTTATTACACAATCCTAAAATGGCTACCTTTAATCGGTCCTGCTCTTGTGAGTTTATCTAGACGTTTAGAAAAAGGCTTCAAAGATTTTTTAGTACCGGGTGCACTCTTTGAGGATTTAGGGTTTCATTATGTTGGTCCGATTGATGGACACGATATAAATAAGCTAGTGACTGTTCTAGAAAAACTACAAAAGATGGAAGGTCCACTTTTGCTTCATGTGATTACCCAAAAGGGTAAAGGCTATATACCCGCGGAGAATGATCCAATCAAATACCATGGAGTAACTCCATTTAATATAGAAGATGGTGCAATGAATGTGGACTCAAAGATCGGGTACAGTAAAATTATTGGTGAATGCCTAATTCACCTCACTACAAAGAATCCTGCGGTTGTTGCCGTTACCCCCGCAATGATTGAGGGAAGTGGATTAAAAAGCTATTCTGTTAAATTTCCGCAAAATACTTTTGATGTGGGAATCGCAGAACAGCATTCGGTTGCTTTTGCCGGTGCCCTTTTAGGTGGGGGAGCAATTCCTTATATGTGTATTTATTCTACTTTTCTCACACGCGCAATGGATCAAATGATAGAAGATGTTTCTCTCATGAAATTACCTGTTCGATTTGTTATAGATAGGGCAGGTTGTGTGGGTGCTGATGGAGAAACTCACCAGGGACTTTTTGACTTGGGGTATTTATGTAGTTTGCCGTATATGAGCATCATAGCCCCTTCTAGTGCACAGGATTTAATTGATGCGATGTTCTTCATGGAAACTTATACAAAAGGTCCAATTGCAATTCGTTTTCCTAAAGCTAGTGAGGCAGCGGATAATATTAGTTATTCGAAACTGAACGAACTTACAGAAGGAAAGTTGCGAGTATTAAATGAAGGAAGGGACATAACGATTATTTCGATTGGATCGATGTTGGATACAGCAAAAAAGACAATAGATATATTAGAGAAATCTAATATATCAACTGCCTTAATTGATTTATTCTGGATTCGACCACTCGACATCGATGGATTATTAAATGCAATTTCTAAAACAAAATATTTTGTTATACTAGATGAAAGTTATTTGGACGGTGGCGCTTCTGGTTATGTCTTAAATCGAATTAGTCCACAGTATTTAAATCGTTATATTAAGACATTTGCATTTCCACCTGACATAATCACTCATGGTGAAAAAAATGAAATCTTTAAACACTATCATCTAGATGAAAATTCTATAGCTTCAGATATTATTTCTTTTCTCAAAAATTAAAGACCCGATTTTTAATAACCGATTATATAGATAACGGTTAGATGCATGGAACAAATTAATTTCATATCAGCGCACAATGAAGTCGGAAAAGATTTTTTTAATTCAGGAGATATGGAGAGAGCTGGTTTTTATTTTTTGAAGGCAATGGAAGAAGAAGAAAATTACGAAAGTCTTTTCTATTTAGGTCTCATTGAAAATCAAGATGGAAATTATCGGGGCGCTCTTTCCTTTTATTACCGCGCAATACTGATTAACCCCGAATACGGAAATCCATGTAACGAAATTGGTGTTATTTTACTTCGGCATGGTCGCGATAGAGAGGCTGTCTTTTGGCTCAAGAGGTCTATTCGATGTTCCATTAATGATGCACCGCATATTCCGCTTTTTAATTTAGCAACTCTTTACAAAATGTGGAATCGTCCTGAAAGATCTCTACAATATTTACATAAAGCAATTACTATAGCACCGTATTTTACAGAAGCGATTGAGCTCAGAAATCAGTTGTTAGCCTGAATGTCTCTCGTGAAAGTTTACTTGATGATTTTAATAAATTTGAGTGCGCTTTAGTAAAATGCAAGAAAGTTAATTTGGAACATACCACTGTGAAGCAATCATTTTACACGGCTACCTGCTATTAGTAGGTAAAATTAAATTTGGTAGGAATATGAATTAATCTTGTACATCTTTGTTAATCCACCCTTTCGCTTCGCCTACACTAGCGCCAAGCCATGTGTAGAAGAGTTTTTAGATCGGATTAAAAAGATATACAGGATTCTATAATTCGCAGTAAAACTTTATCGATCTCTTGTTTCGAAGTTTGTAAATACTCTAAAAGAGAAAATGAAGAATGTATATAGAATGTTTTTGCCGAGATCAGTAAACGAAATTCCTAGACCAACGGGCTTATTGTATTTAGATTCGGAATTTATCCAACTAACGTTTCCATTTCCACTAAATGTAAATCCAAAAATTTTAAAGGAAAAGGAAACTATATCTCCAATCTTAGCCGGCTCAGCAGTCGCTAGAAAAAAACCGCCTTCGGAAATATTTAGTATATCATTTTTTAAATTATTATTTCCCAATTTCCAATCGCATGGAATGGTAATAGAATAACGCGGAAGTAATTTACTTTCGAGATATTTTTTTAATTCTTTTTTTGCAGGATCAGTTTTTCCTGAATAATTGAAACGAAGTCCAACGTTTTCGTTTTGAATGCGGACTACACTTGCGTTTACTTTCCATTCTTTTTCGATATCAAATGTTAGAGTAAAATCATCTTCGTCGGAAATATAACCGTCTACTGTTGCGAGGCAGCCAGTTGGACTAATATCCAATGTTGTGACAGCTAATGTATTTCCAAGAGAATCCAATAAATTTCCTTTCAAAGGAATTTCTGTTCTCCATTTTTTTCTAAAACCACGAGGAAGAAGAGTTAAATAAGGAGTAGAAATTTCTGAATTTAAAAAATAAAGTATTAGAAAGAAAGGAAGAATTGTAATGACTAAATTTAAAATCAATCTTTCTGTGTTTATAAAATCTGTCTCTACACCGTGGTATTGAAATAGAAGATAAAAGCCGTGGATGATGAGTGCAGAGTTAAATGCGAGGAATACAAAGTAACCCCATTTTTTGACTCCTAGGATTCCGACTCCAACTAAAAAGCCCATAAGGTTTAATATGATATTAAGCTTATCAAAGCTGGCTAAAATCACCTTGGCGTTTGTTAGCGGTAAATCTAGCTTATACGCTGTTGCAATATAGCTGACAAGCGGAGTGATAATAAAATAGGTGCCAATGATTTTGATTGGTGTAGGGAGGTTTGTAAAAGAAATGGGAAATATGGTCTTAAACATAGTTTGGGTTAAATCCTTTATTTATTAACTGGTTATATGCCAAACACCAAACAAATTTCCAAGAAGGACTTTCTTCGAGTAGCGTTTGGCATGTACCCGAACGCATTTTCTAGAATTAGAAATCTGCAAATTTCTTTTGGCGTTCAGTATAAAACTACTAGAAACTAGAACTGGGACAAGGTTAAAATTTATAATTTCTTTTGTAAATCCCAAAAAAAGACTAAGTAAAAAAAACTTAGTCTTTTCGTTTAAAATTTACTTAGTAACAGTGATATGAACGTTTCCTGGTTTAACTTCTTTTTGTTTGAACTCAATTCCAAAGTCAGTGCGTCTTTCTCGCATTTTTTGGTAAAGCACCGTTCCGTTAAACAATGCTTCTACTTCTAAAACGATAGAATTATTCGAGTTGCTGCTACCTTTTTGGCTAACACCGTTTACGCCGCGCATTTTACGAATGATCGTTGCAATGTCTTTATCCAAGAAATCATCGTAGCTAATTCCATCAATCACGAGGCGAATCGTCATTCCACGTTTCCATTTCGTTTTGATTTGATCCATGATCTTAGGTTTAGAGGTGGTTAATGCTTTGTCGATAGCTTCTTGGGCTCCCCGATCTGTATCAACGTGCGGAGCAGCAGCACCTGCGTTGTCGGCAGCGATGATTTTAGCTGATCCAACATCGATAATTTTAAAACGAATGGTAGCTTGCATGGAGTTCATTCCTGAATCCATAATAGGACCATTGTTTTTTACAGAGGTTTGACCAATGAATAAAATCTCTGCACCTTGTTGTGCTGCGACTTCGGTAGCCTTTGCTTCAGCGCTTGGATCACCATAAACACCGATTGTTTTTCCACCTTCTTTTGCTAGAACACGACGAAATTGTTCTCTGTCTAGAAATTGAAATTCTGGGAATTTTCCGACAATCGCATTTTCGGTAGCGATTACATCTTTGCTTTTTTTATTGTCAATGGTTTCATCGACGAGCATAAGGAAGTTCGGATTTCCTAAATCTTTGAGTCTAGAAATGATTTCGTCTTCGATTTTTTTGGCGTTTACTTTGCCTTTTGCGTCAATTACTATCACTGCCCCTTTTTGGCGCTCTTTTCCAATTTGGGTGTATTCGATAACATATCCTTCAACAGTAGATTGTACGATTGATTCTACAAGTTGCCCTTGGCTAACATCGGACCTACCTTCGACTAAGTCTCCGATTCCGTTTTCTAGGATTTTTCGTTTTGCATTTAGTTCTGCGTCGTCTAGATTGATGCCCTCAACATTTTGGACGTAGATGAATCCGTCGCCTTTTTTCTGACCGGATGAACAATAGAATAGCAATAAGCTTAAAGTTAAAGAAATGAGTTTCTTCATGTATTTTCCTCTGAAATTCCTTTCGAATTTTTTCACTACTACAGTCTGTAGATAATTAATTTTTAAGGCAACATTTTATTTATCAAATATAATAGAAATCAGTAGATTTCAAGGTTTTCTAAGGTCGTAAAAAACCCATTTTGCACCAAAACCGAAAAATCTGCCATTTCGTCGGTGCGAAGCCTTAGGAATCCATCTGAGTCGTAGGCTTGGAGAAGGTTGGCACTTGCCAAGTGGTGGTCTCCGAGCCTTGCATGAGCACGGGCTTTTGTGATAAAGTCTTCTGGGTCTAAGTCTTCGAAATAAGAAAGATGGAGATCGATGTATTTGAGTGCATTGAATGGATCGTTCAGTTTTAGATAAGACTTGGAAAGTAAGGCATAGTGTAGAAAGTTTTTCTCTAAATCCATTTTGAGAGATCGTTTCAAAGATACGATACAGGAATTATAACTTCCCCGCTCATAATACAAATTCCCGAGTTCTGCCCAAATATCTTTCCGTTCAATTCCGCCTTTTCCGCGGGTCAGCTTTTCTTGGGCTAATGCTTTTTTTAAAACTTGAATGGATTCGTTTGCGCGCTCTGTATCTTTCAAAAGGGAAGCTAATGTCAAATAGAGCTCCAAGTAGTCAGGAAATCTTTCTATTCCTTTATTCAGCATATTCTTCGCTGATTTGAGTTTGTCAGTTTTGATATAGTAAATCGCAGTCAGAAGATAAGCCTGTGGAACTTCTGCATTTTTAGCTAAATCTGTAAAAGTTTGAATTGCTTGTTCCTGATTCCCAATGTACTGCTGACACCAACCTTTACGCGCTGTTAGCCGCGCAATCGTTCTCGGGTTTTGGGTTTCGGCAATTGCCCTATTGTAACTATTAAAAGCCCTGGAGTAATGCTTCATACTTTCTTCGTATAAAGCCTGACGCAAAATGGAAATAAAACTCATTTCTTTACGTTGTAGACCGGTTTGGTCTTAGTTGCAAATGCATGTCGTGCTGCATCAAAATCAGGAGATGCTAAAAAACTAGAATTCCAAACACATACATAATTAAGTCCCGCATCCATTGGTTTACCTTCACTAAAGCGCATAACTTCTTTTATCCCTTCTACAACAAGTGTGGAAGATGCGGCAATATCATGCGCGGTTTCCTTTGCTTTTTTCAGTGCCTCGTCTACTGTCGGATACACTGCGTTAACCAGGTTCATTCGACTTGCCTCTTTTGCATCAATGTCTTTACCGGTTAAGGCAAGTTCTCTAGTATAACCTTGACCGATGATAGCGGGTAATCGGTTTATACTTCCCATATCGGCAACGATGGCAACTTTTACTTCTCGTAGGGAAAAACTAGCATCCTCTGTACAATAACGTATATCACAGGCAGAGATTAAATCAAGTGCGCCTCCAATACAATGCTTTTGTACGACCGCAATGGACGGCTTATTAGAATTATACACTGCATTGATTCCACTTTGCATAACTTGGATATGATTATAAAAACGCTTTCTAGTATCACCGTGATTTGGAACTAAAAATTCTTCTACTTGTGTTGTAAAACTTAGTACATCGAGTCCTGTGGAAAAGGATTTACCCTTAGCCGCAATCACGAAGGCGCGGATGTTTTCATCTTTGTTAATTTCGTCTACAACCTCTGGAAGATCACGCCAAAAACTCCAATCCATTGCGTTTCGCTTTTCTGGTTTGTTTAAATAAACAATTGCTATATGATCTTCTATTTCTACTTCAAAAAATTCGTATTTTGTTTTCATTCCGTTTGCCTTTACTGCTGTGTTTTTTGCGACCAGACACAGAGTTTTCTCTTACTGTTTATAATTAAGTTCAAAGAATTCAAGAGATTTTTATTCGGTTATGGAATTTTTGCTACAATTTTTTCTGAAACTTCCCAGAGTTTTTTGGCGAGTTCTAAATTTTCAGCGTCCTTTCTTGGACTTTTCGGATTGCAATCCGCAAAATAATTCCCAGATAGAGAACTAACGGTCGGATTCGATGCAAGATAACATTCCGTAGCCGCACCTTGCGGAACGGATTTTAGAAATAAATGCTCTCCCATACCAAAAAGGATTTGCAGAACTGGATTCATACTTCTGGCGAGGTTAGTCTTAATTACCCCCGGATGCAAAGCATAAGCAGTCTTTTTTGTTCCCGAAAATCTTCTCGCTAACTCTTTGGCAAATAACAAGTTTGCGAATTTGGATTGTCCGTAAAAAGTCCAAGCACTATAATATTTTTCTCCTGCTAAATTTTCAGAATCTATACCTTCTTTAGGAGCATTTCTATGGGCTTCACTACTCACTACAACAACTCGAGCTTCTTCGGTGAGTTCGCTCAAAAGTTCAGTGACTAATAAAAAATGTCCGATATGATTTGTAAAAAATTGTAGGTCATATCCAAATGCCTTCTCTAGTGTGGGCAAAGCCATAATACCCGCATTGCAAATAATTACATCGAGTTTTATTTTTTGTTTTTTTATTTCCGTAACACAAGCTTTGATGTTAGTTGGATTTGCCAATTCACATTCTAAGCCTAAGTGTGATTTTCCGCTAATTTCTTTTAGAGCAGACTCTGCTTTTTCTTTTGTCCTAGCTGTTCCTATGATTCTTGCACCACGAAGTGCAAGAACTCGAATCGTTTCTTTCCCGAGTCCTGAGTTGCAACCTGTGATAAAAATCGTTTTTCCTTCTAGAGAAATTCCTGCTGTAACTTCTTCAGCAGTTGTGCTATATCCAAATCCGTTTTTTCCTTTTGGTTTTAACATTGCGAGTAATGACATTTTTGCCTTCCTTGGTTTTGCTTATTTACTTAAATAGTATTGGTAAACCTCCCTAGCTTTAGGGTAAAGTAGAATTAGTGAGACTTGACAAAGTCGCATTGGATTTTTCCAAAAAAATGAATTTTCTATTTTTATTTACATTGTCTTCAAAATGCATTTTATTCTAGACTAGAATTTGAATATTTAGATACTATTTCCTATTGATTTATTACGAATGCTACTTTGTCATGTACTGAAATTTAGATATAATATTATTTAAAAAATAGAACTGGGATTTTTAAGGGCTTTGCCCTTAAAACCCACGCGGTAGCGTCCCAAAATCAATCGTCAACGGCGTTAGCCGTTGCAATTAGTATTAGCATTTTGAAATCATATTAATGCGACTTGACAAAGTCGCATTAATATTTCTATTTAGTGTACGTGTTATTGTAAATTTAGGTAGTAAAGAACAGGAGACAGTATGAAAAAATTGATTTTTATTTTCCCTTTAATCACTTTATTTTTAGTAAATACAAGTTTATTTGCTGCAGGCAAATTAAATGTAGCCGTAATAGGAAATGAGCCCGATCTAAGAGCAAAGATAGAATCTTTATTGGCTAATACTGATTTTCTGCAACCTGTTGAAAGAACTCGTATTGATTCTCTTTTAAAAGAAATGAAATTAGGACAGCAGGGAATTTTAAAAGAAGGAACATTCGCTCGTGCAGGAGAGAGTCTGGGGGCACAATACTTAGTTTTAGTAGAAAAAGGTTCTAACTCGTTTAAGATTGTACATACTCAGTCTTCTCGGATTCTAGGAAGTTGGAACGGACTAACGGAATTAACCTCCGAGGAATTTCTAGCTATTTTTGAAAGAGAAAAAGCATTTCAGGAATTGGCAAGTTTGAAATCTTCTGGAAAAAGAGATTATAAAATAGAAGTCACAAATGCAATTGGTTCCAAAGACAACGGTGGTGCTGTCATTGGGGAGGAATTGAAAGTAGAATTTATTGTCAAATCCAAACAAGAGAGTTTAGCCTATATAACTATTTTAGTATATGGACAAGATGGATCTGTTACCCAATTGTTTCCGAACAAATACCAATCAGATAATAAAATTTCCACGAACGTTGAATTTCAATTTCCTCCGAAAGATGCCCCACAAAAATATAAATTGTTAGCCTCTAATCCAGTAGGTGAGGATACGATGGTGATTATTGCATCTGACACGCCGGTTGTTTTACCAAATAGTGTTCCTCAGGGAATTTACAAAGGCAACACTAAAAGCCTAGCAGGAACAAAAGGAATTACACTTCAATTGGATAAAACCGGTAAAATGAAATACGATGTAAACCGAGTTACTTTCGAAATCCGAGAAAAATAAAATATTCTGAACATGTTCAAATATTGTTGACAAAATTTCATATTGGTTTAAATTTGAACATGTTCAAAAAGGAGAACTAAAATGAAACGAGTACAAACCTTAATTTTATTGGCTTTTTTAACCTCGGGAATGTTGTTTGCGGATGACAAACAAACTGTGGACTGTGAAATACAAAATCTAAAGTGTATCCAAGTTAGACTACAGAAAGGAGAATATGTAGATTTGAATAGGAAAAATTCTTTAGGTAGGACAACACTACATTATGCAGTAGAGGAAAAAAATGTGGAGTTAGTAAAACAAATTGTTTCGAGTTATCCGGATACAGTACATGCAGTAGACAATCACGGAAATTCAGCCCTTTATAGAGCAGTAGTTTTAAATCAAAAACAATTGGCTGAGATTTTACTGCAATACAATTCTGATATTAATTCGAAAGATAGAAATGGAGAAACTGTTCTAGACATTGCGAACTCTAGCGGTTATACTGAATTAGCCGATCTTCTTATCACAAAAGGAGCAATTATAGGAAAGGGAGCAAAGTCTAACATTACCCTTTGGGTCTACGGGGTTTATATTCTTATTAGTATCTTAATTACGATTTGGGTCGCTAGAACTCTTTCCAAAAACGGACAAGTCTTTTTGGATGACGCATTTCATAATAAAGAGCTTGCTGATTCGGTAAACCACCTTTTAGTCGTTGGATTTTACTTAATCAATTTAGGTTACATTACCATCGCGCTAAAGATTGGATTAAAACCTGTAGATCCAGTTGAAGCGCTGGAAATTCTAAGTTCTAAGATTGGATTTGTGATTTTGCTACTCGGTGTAATGCATTTCTTCAATTTGTATTTATTTGGAAGACTTAGAAAAAGAACTCTTCTAAAAAAAGAATTAGGAATTACACAAAATGTAGGTGTAGTGAAACCATCTTTATAAAATCTTGGTAGAGATTGTATGCCAAAGAAAAAAGTTACAGCTAAATTAGACAGAAAGGAAACAGAGAAGTCCAGAAAAACTAAAGAGTTAATCTACTCGACTGCGATTTCTCTTTTTCAAAAAGAAAGTTATGACAAAGCAACCATGCGACTCATTGCTTCTAAGGCAGAAGTTGCACTTGGAGCTACTTACTATCATTTTAAAACCAAGGAAGACATCGTACTTTATTTTTATACGATTTCTCAAGATGATGCAAAGTTACAGAGTTTAGAATTTTCTAGAACCACGGAAGATTTTAAACTCCGTATGAAAAATATTCTTACGTATAAAATTGAATACTTTTCCAAATACCATAATTTTGTTTCCGTACTTGCCAAAAATGCGGGTGATCCCAATAATCCTCTTTCTCCTTTCAGTAAAGAAACAAAGGATATAAGAGAAGAGGCAATCCAGATTATCCGCGATGCTCTTGAAACATCCAATCTAAATCTGAGACAAGAGGTTTCCCTGCATTTGCCGGAACTTCTCTGGCTCTACCAAATGGGAATTATCTACTATTGGATTTCTGATACTTCGAAGTCTTATAAAAAAACCTACTTTTTAATTGAAGAAAGTCTGGAACTTGTATTTAAATTAATTAAAATTTCCAAACTTCCTTTCTTTAAAAGTATCTTGGGCTCTATTTTTAAAATCATCCGTTTTGTTAAAGAAGTCTGAATTAATTGCTGTAATGATTCAAACTAAATTTGGAATACATTTCAATTTACTGAATCCAAACCCTATCGTATCCCTTATCGGTGTTCATCGGTGGTAATCTTATTATTCTGGGCGCATTAGCGGAAAATAGATAGTATCCCGAATAGAAGCAGAATCGGTGAGTAACATGACAAGTCTATCAATTCCAATTCCGAGTCCACCGGTAGGCGGCATACCATATTCGAGTGCGCGGATATAGTCGTTGTCCATCATAAATGCTTCTTCGTCACCTTCATCGCGCCTTTTGACTTGTTCTTCAAATCGAGCTTTTTGATCGAAAGGGTCGTTTAACTCCGAGAATGCGTTACCGATTTCGCGCCCTACAATATATGGCTCAAAACGCTCAACATAGTTCGGATCATCTTCTCTGGATTTAGCAAGAGGGGAAAGTTCTTTAGGAAAATCAGTAATAAAAATAGGCTGAATTAAATTAGGCTCTACTTTTTCGGAAAATACTTCGTCTGCAATTTTCCAGATCGATGTTGACTCGTCTGTTTTAATTCCAACTTGTTTTGCTTTTTCTTTGGCTTCTTCTACAGTTTTGATAATAGAAAAATCAATGCCGGAATATTCTTTGATAATATCTACATATTTTTTACGATTCCAAGGTGGAGTTAAATCAATATTATCCTGACCGTATTTAAACTTGAGACCTTTTCCAATTGCGTTGGCAACGTGTACGATCATTCTTTCGCAGAGTTTTAACATTGTTTCCATATCACCATACGCCATGTAAGCTTCCATCATGGTGAATTCTGGGTTATGTTTAATCGAAATTCCTTCGTTTCTAAAATTACGGTTGAGTTCAAATACTCTATCCATTCCACCTACGATAAGCCTTTTTAAATAAAGCTCTGGTGCAATTCTAAGATAGAGTTGCATATCAAGTGCGTTGTGGTGGGTAACGAATGGTTTTGCGCTGGCTCCTCCTGCAATTGGTTGCATCATTGGTGTTTCTACTTCTAAGAATCCATCTTTAGTTAGGAAGTTACGAATTTCGGAAATGATTTTACTGCGCATAATGAATGTTTCTCGCACATGGTCATTAACAACTAAATCCACATAGCGCATACGGTAGCGTAATTCTTTGTCACTGAATGCATCAAATACAACTCCGTCCTTTTCTTTTGCTACAGGAAGAGGGCGAATGCATTTTGCGAGTAATTGAAATTTGGTTACATGAATGGAAACTTCTCCCGTTTTTGTGGTGAATAAATATCCTTCTACTCCGATATGATCCCCTAAATCTAGAGTTTTAAAAATATGATACCCATCCTCTCCCAAATCCTTTTCGGCAGCGTATAATTGTATTATGCCGTCACGATCCTTTAGGTGAGCAAAACTTGCTTTACCCATAATCCGTTTGGAGTGAACTCGACCTGCTAGTTTGTGAATAATATGAACCTTAGTCACATCTACATCTGGATTCTTTTCTTTTTCCATTCTCTGTAGAGTTTCATTCTCATTCATAATGAGGGTGTAGTTGTTCAGTAATTCTTTAGAAAAACTTTCTGGAAAAAAACGAATCGGGTAGGGGTTTATGCCTTTCTTTTTTAGCTCTTCTACTTTCTCGATTCTTTGTGCAATTAGTTCATTGTGTTCTATTTCGTGTTCATTCATCTTAATATGCAAAGTTTAGGATTTAAGACTAGAGTCAAGGTGAAAAATGGACTGAACTACTGACCAGATTGAATCTATGATTTTTTTTTTACCGTAAAGTAGTAAACGATAGCTGTCAGAATACTGAATACTAGTGCAGCAACAGTCCAGATTAATTTTTCTACAGTGTTTTTGTTCTTTTGAACCATCCATACTTCGTAAATTACCCAAACAGCGCAAGCCAGTGCTACAAGACCAAGTAAATTATTTAACATACTAACTCCTCAATTTCTATTCTATTGTTAAACCAAAATCTACTTAATGCGACTTTGTCAAGTAGCATTAATATGTAAAGTTGGCAAGACATTTCAATTCATAGGAAAATCAAAAGAAATTTTCACACCAATGATGAGCATATCATCCATTTGATTTCTCTCTCCGATCCAGTCGCTCATGGTTTTTTGGAGTTTTAATTTTTGTAAATTCATTTCAAGTGGATGAATTTCCAATAGAAGATCTTTGAATTTTTTCGTAGAAAACTTTTTATTGAATTCACCACCGAATTGATGGAAGTAACCGTCCGAACAAATATAAAAAGAGGTTGTTTGATTTAGTTCAATTATATTTGTAGAAAAGATTCTTGATTCTTCGCTTTGGGTTCCGCCGATAGATTTTCTATTTCCTTTTATTTCATTCAAACAATCATTTTGAATATAAAAAATCGAATTCATAGCTCCGGCAAATTGTAAGTTTGCGTTAAGTCTATCTATAACGCATAATGCCATATCCATTCCATCTCGGATATCTGTTTTTTCCTGGTTTAGCGCAATTCTAACTCCTTTATGTAATTCGTTTAGAATTAGCCCAGGGTCTAAAATCTTTCGCACTTTTACAATATCATTTAGAAGCCCGTTACCAATCATGGACATGAGTGCTCCCGGGACTCCGTGACCGGTGCAGTCGATGGCAGCAATTACAATCTTGGATTCATTTAATTCTTGAAATTCATAAAACCAGTAAAAATCTCCACTTACCACATCTCTTGGTTGGAAGTAAATGAAAGAATTTGGCAGTGCTGATTTAATGGTTTCTTCGTTTGGTAGAATAGAAAGTTGAATGTTATGAGCATAGTGGATACTCTCCGTTATGTTTTTGTTCTTCTCTTCTATCTCTAATTTCTGATTTAAAATTTCTTTGTATGAATTTTCTAAAACTATTTTTTGTTCGTTGATTTCACTCATAGCGAGTTCTAACTCGGAAGTTCTTTCTGCCACAAGCCTTGTAAGTTCTGCTTCACGTCTCTTTAGTGTTTGAATGAGTTCACTATTTTGTTCTCCTAGTCGCCTGATGAGGATACGAATGATTCCCCGCATGAATTGGGTGTTGTTCCCCATAACTCTGTAAAAGTCTACTTGTTCTAGTCTGAGTAGTACGCAATCTTCCAGTGCACTGATAGAAGCATTTCTAGGTTCCGAATTCAAAAGAGAAAATTCCCCAAAGGTTTGTTCTTCGCCAATCTCAGCTACTTTATGTTCACCAAAGTGAACATAAACTTTTCCAGAGAAAACAATATAAAGACAGGTGCCGGGCTCTCCCTCTTGTATGATTTTTTGATTTTTCCTATAGGACTCTATTTGCAATACATTAGCTATTTCTAATAGAGAACCCTCCGGCGTTTCGGAAAACAACTCTAAGCTTTTTAAAACAGGGAGAGAATCTTTTATACTAATCATACTGCTAAATCTCCCGGATACATTACGAAGGTCTAGACTTACGTCAAACCGATTTTTAAAATTAGAATGAATCTCACTCGTGTGGTAAAATTAAATGTTGTAAGAATAGGAATTAATAACTCTAATCTTGTCCATCCGCTTCGCTCACACTACCGCCAAGCTATGTCTAGAAGAGTTTTTTAGACAGGATTAACAAGATTTACAGGATTCTATAATTTGAGACTGCGTAAAAGCAAAGATTTTAATGAACCGCGAAGAGCACGAAGTTCACGAAGGTTAAAATTTCCTAGGAAATTTCGAGTTTTTCTTCGTGTCTTTCGTGCTCTTCCTGGTAAAAAATATCTTTTTACACAACCTCTTAACCAAGGTAGACCCAATGTTTAATTAGAACCTGAATATATTTTGCTTTACATTTGTATATGTATATAAAATACTTAACGTATGAAAGGTATTTCTATATATAGTGGGGGTATGAGGACTTTAAGTAGAGTAATTCAGGGCTGGGACAAATCAAGTCTTGGACTTCTTACTGGAAATGCGGAAATTTACCATTTGGCGCATGTTTGGATTGCGGCTTTGATTGGACGTGGATACAAAGTTCAGGTAATTGATTGCGCTATTCGGTTTAATGTATACCGAATGATTGACGAGGCTAATTTACTCGGTGTGGATTTGCAGGATTTTTTGGATACGGGTGTTGTGAGAAGGGCATTTACTCCCTATCAGATACTCGATGTTTGCCGCGAGATTCTTTTTGGAAAACATTCTTCGAATGATATTTACTTTATCCTAGCACCTTCTAAACAATTTTTTGATGGGGATGTGAAAGAGGCAGAGGGGTATTTTTTACTTGAAAAATTGATTTCAGTATTTGCAAGAATCCAGAAAAGTCAAATTCCTTTTCTCGCTGTTGAGTCACAGAAATACAAACATAAAACCTTTCAGTTTTTATTTCCAGAGCTTTTAAAACTTGCGAATTCTACTTGGGAATACAACAAGTTGCCTCTCGGAAAAGAAATCATTCGACGTTTTGAAATTTCTTACAAAAATACCTTATTTGGAACAACGAATTACAGATTAGAAATAGGAGAAAGTAATGGGACGAACAGTAATGCCTTATTCTAGGGCAGTAGACGCGGCTAATGAAAGATTGGCGGAATTTAGAAGAGGACTTCGAAAAGACGATAGAGAAATTTTTGATGAACTCATGCGATATGCGAAAACGCAGATTCAGGCAGGGGTAATGGCATCTAGCCCGAACCCATTTGACTCCATGTCTCTTATCATGCATATCCAATTGGCTAAGCAGGTGAAGGCTCTTTTGGCTGAAGTTGAGACTTTGAAGAAAGAGAAATAATGAACTGTGAAGGTTTTCTTTTTGATATTTACAATGTAGAAGAGCAAGTCTATGTTTGGATACTGGATAACG
The DNA here is from genome assembly GCA_017996175.1 of Leptospiraceae bacterium. Taxonomy (GTDB): domain Bacteria; phylum Spirochaetota; class Leptospiria; order Leptospirales; family Leptospiraceae; genus UBA2033. The sequence goes on along the minus strand of JAGOHK010000081.1, from coordinate 3,576 downwards.
AGAATAAACCCCAACTTTATATAGATACTTATTATCCTACCATATACTTAGATGGTCCGATGAATATCATACAGAGGATTCTTAGGCGTATTGTGTTTTATAATGCTCTCAAGGAAAAGCCAGTCTGGGTCAAAAAAAAGCATTTTTATAGCAACCAAGAAGTGAAAGTTTTAAAAGTAGTTTTATCTAAACCATCTGTGATGCGTAAAATTTTTCATAAACTCTATGCCTATTATGGGCAAATGGATATTTACCACACAGATATTGAAATTCCAACTGGATATTCCTATTTCAAAAAAATATTTCCACTCGCAAACGTAAAGTTAGAATACGAAGTTGTTCAAGGTGTAAATCGAATTATTTCAATTCAGACCAAGGATGATATTAGTGCTTGTGAATATGAAATTCCTAAACTAAAGGTTCTTCAATTTTATCTAAAACGAAATCACAGACTAGGGTTAAACGCGAATAATCCACTGATTGTAAAAAATGATAAACTAAAATACGAATTGGATTTTCGAAATCCAAAAGAATCTTTGTTTGCATTAAATGAAATTTTAGACCAAGAAGACCCTGACGTGATTCTTTCTAGTTATGGAGACCAGATTATTTTTCCCGAACTTTTTAACTTTGCGCAAAAGTTTCGCGTTAAACTAAATCTAGATCGAGATACTTCCACACTTCATACAAGACAAATCGTCCGAAAGGGAACTAGTTTTAATACTTATGGTGCTATGATTTATCGCGCTCCGTCCTACCCTTTTTTCGGGCGATGGCATATTGATCGGGCAAATAGTTTTGTATTTAAAGAAGCACAACTTAGAGGTATAATTGAATTAGCCCGAATCAGTAGACTTCCCATGCAAAGAATGGCACGCGCTTCTACCGGAAATGCGTTAACCGCTATAGAAACTGATGTTGCTTTAGAAGAAGGTTATCTTGTGCCCTGGCAGAAATCTAAAGTGGAGGATAATAAAACTTTCTACGAGTTACTTCGAGTGGATAAAGGTGGACTTATCTTTCAGCCGGATACTACACTCGGAATTGTATATGAAAATATGGCTCAGTTGGATTTTGCCCAGATGTATCCTACGATCATGGTTTTACATAATTTATCCCCTGAGACAGTCCTCTGTCAGTGCTGTAAAGAGGAAGTGGATATAAAACGAGTTCCAGAGGCTAATTATCCGATTTGTAAAAAAAGAAGAGGAATAGTTTCCATTGCTTTAGAAAAAATTTTATCTAGAAGAAAATACTATAAAAAAATAATGAAAGAGACACAGAATAAAAATTCCGACAAATACTCGTTTGCCGAGGCAAAGCAAAATAGCCTCAAGTGGATGTTGGTTACTTCTTTTGGATACTTGGGGTATAGAAATGCAAAATTTGGTAGAATCGAAAGCCACGAATCGGTCACTGCCTTTGGTAGAAAAATTCTACTTACCGCAAAAGATATGGCAGAGGATGCAGGATTTTTCCTTTCTCATGCGATTACAGATTGTATTTTCATTCAGAAAAAAGATTCCTCTAAGTTAGAACAGAGCGAATTACAAGAATTATGCGATTCAATTACAAAGGAAACGGAAATCACGATGGCGATAGAAGGAATTTATAATTGGCTAGTTTACCCACCTTCCAAGATGGATCCGCTTCTTCCTGTTTCCAATCGGTACTTCGGAAAGTTCCAAAACGGAGAAATCAAAATGCGAGGACTTGCAGCCCGCAGAAAAGACACCGCCAATTTCGTAAAAACTATGCAATTGGAGTTACTCGATATTATGCGCAGTGCAGACACTATCAAGGAACTAAAAGACTTACATTCTCAGATGCATAGAACTTTCCAAAAATGGAAAGAAAGATTAGATTCAGGTAAAGTCGAATGGCAGGATTTACTAATTCGTAAAACAGTCGGAAAGGCAATGGACGAGTATTCGGTCGAGAATGCAAGTTTTCTTTCTTTGCAGGACTTAGCAAAATATCGTATCAGTGTCGAACCCGGCGAAAAGGTGCGCTATCTTGTTTTAAAAGAAAAACACCCCGATAAATCAAAACGGTATTTAACCGAAGAGACCGCGAGGCTTACTCTTAAATCTAAATACTGCAAGTATGACTCCGACTATTATTCTAGACTGATATGGGATGCCTTCCAAGAAATCTGGGAAAATTTTGCTCCCAAAGGTTACTTTCGATTTACCCCAAGTAAGCAACTTTATTTTGACTTCGTAAATTTGAGTTAGAAAAAAAATGCAATTAATGCGACTTTGTCAAGTCGCATTAAAATGATTTTCAAATGCTAATACTTATTGCAACGGCTAACGCCGTTGAAGAGTGATTTAGAGACGCTACCGCGTGGGTTTTAAGGGCAGAGCCCTTAAAAATCCCAGTTTTACGTTCAAATAATATTATATCTAAATTTCAGTACATGAAGAAGTAGCTACTAGAGCTTACTACCAAATAAAACCCTGTACCAATTCGATTCATTATCCCGTAACCGCCAGATAAATCCATCTAGAACATAATGTGTAGCCTGTGGGAGTGTGAGAAGGGGAACGATTAAGTTTAAAGTATCCTTCGTGCGAATAGTGGGAAGGTCGGCAAAAATTCCAAAGATTTCCAAGTGTTCGCGCCATACAAACCCAGCCCAAAATCCTTCTTCAATATAACCAAGCAACATAAGAGACGCGATAAAAATAGGAAAAGAAAATCGAGAGAAAAAAACTTTGTAGTGTAACTTTCCGAACACAAGGATCGAATCATCCTTATCCGCTTGTTTTTTGCCAAACGCCCAGACTAGTGCCATGTAGGGAATTCCGTGAGAGACAACATTCGTAATTGTAAAAACCATATCTCCATTTAACAATACTATACCCACATACCACGAAAGGGCGGTTCCTAGAATGAATAGATTTTTAGGAAGGTTAAAGTTTTTATGAAGGAAAGTTTGCCTAATTTCTTTTACGAGATAAGTGAGAAATATTCCAATGTAGACTAATAAAAGTATCCGCTCAAAAATTCGAGGCACACCTTGGATAAAATCTCCATCTGTAAACCAGCGAAAATTTCTAGGTAAGTGTGTGTGCCAGTAAAGAATTGGATAAAGAGTTGAGATATAAATTAACAAACCATCGATTCTTCTAGAGAAATTTGATTCATTGGTATTTCTAGAATACAACCGCATAAAACCATATTGTTGACGAATAAAATGAAATACAGCGGTATACGCGAGAATCCGCCAGAATACATTCGCGCCAATAGAATAAAGAAATACACTAACTAAAAAAACAATTACAGGCAAGAGAGTATAAAGCGTTTTGTTCTCGCTAAATTCCTTTTTGTTAAAATAGGTTCTAAAAAGCGAACTATACACATGGGAAACATCAATGCACAGTACGAATACTACCCAAGCCCATAGAGGAATACCATCAGTAACCGCAAATCGATCAGAAAAAATTAATGCGACTTTGTCAAGTCGCGGTTAAAATAAAGATTGTACAAAACGAATGATTTAAAATATTGTTCGTGTGGATTTCATACTTAACGAGCGTTCCGATTTATTTAGCGAATATATAGATTCTT
>JAGOHK010000195.1 GCA_017996175.1 Leptospiraceae bacterium | reverse complement strand
TAAGGCAACACTTAGAAAAGTTAAAGAGGTTATCTCTTATTACCCTCGAAATAGGAAAAGGATACAAATGTAATCCTGAAATTATAGAACTAGTAACACGTGAATCTATCAAACAAGGTTATTTTAGTACAATAGCAGAGATCATCCGTCTTTCTGCGCATAATAATAACTTTCCCACGGAAAAAGATTTTTTCTGCCTAGCTAGAATTGCATTGTACAAAGGAGAAAAAAATCTACTCAGCGAAGTCGAAGAAATTCAAGAGAAAAACTTCTATTTGTCGTTAGATAATTTTACTTTTAATCTTTTCGATGTACTCTCTGTTTTAAATAATCCATTTGATATAGAATTTATGAAATCCTTTTCTTTACCGGAAGAACACTTTTCACATTTTTTTATTGAAACAATTTATAAATCCATCCATGAATCCATTGCGAACCAAGAAACAATTGACTATATTATTTCTCTAAGTAAAAATAACGATAAGCGGCTAACACCAAATATAATCGATTGGATTTGCGAACACTTAATTTTACAAGGAAGATTTCCAGAGAGTAAAGAAATTAATGAATTACATAAAAAAAGAGAAGGACTCCCTGTTCAATTTATAAATGGAGTTCTTTCGTTTGTACAGGGTAATATCGAACAGGCGCTCACCGAGTTGAATGCGGGAATTGATGAAATGAAAAGAAGAGAGAACAAAAAAGTTTTTATCTTCTCTTCCTATAAAAGTATCCTATATTTCTTTATTCTTCTAAAAAATGGAGAAACGGATAACTATGCATTAGCCTCCGATTATTCTGCTAAAATCGCAAAGAATAAAGGTCATGCATATTCCACTGCCTTCCAAACTCTAAACGGATTATGCCAGTTTGTCTCTGGAATAGAAAGAGATCCTAATCGACTTTCTCTAGGTTATTACAATAAAGTTTATCCTAATTTCTGGGAATCGTTGGTGTTTAGTCTTGTTTTGCTTTGGACAAATCCGAAGTATGCCGACAAAACTATCCCAGCACTCGCAAGAAACCTTTCCTTTGCGAAAACGGCTGGCTACAAATGGATGGAAATGCAACTATTAGATTTGATAGCTAAAATTGGGAAAACCGAATCTATGGAGGCATTGAAATTAAAGAAGGAACTAAATAGTTTTTATATTTCTGAAATCATCGAGAAAAAAGCAGAATGGAAGATAATCCTAAGTGCCCTCACTGCAATTAAGCCCAAGACAAATAAGGCTAATAAAGATTTACCAGACACAAAACGTCTTGCCTGGTTTATACACTATGATAAAAAAAGACAAGTTTGTATAGGAATTCAACCGATAGAACAAAGTTATTCGCAAAAGACAGGTTGGTCAAATGGAAAAAACATCGCTCTTAAAAGGCTAAAAAATGAATCCAATAAAATTCCTTTTCTTACTGAGCAGGATATGCGCGTTATCCCTTACATAAAAGTATATTCGGGAGGATATTATGGTGGGACAGATTATAGTTTGGATAAGGACGCATTAATCGAATTAGTCGGACATCCAAATCTTTTCTGGTCGGATACAAAAATTCGTTTTGACCTAGAAAAAGGGGAACCCGAATTAAGTGTTGCAGAAGAAAATACAACAATGATTAAACTTACACTTCATCCGGCAAATATTACAGAAGAGGAAAAATTTACTTTGTTTTTAGAAACACCTTCTCGTTTAAAAATTATAGTATTCTCGCCTGAACACCGGCAAATAGCAAAAATCCTCGGTGGGGGAAGTCTAAAAATTCCTACTAGCGCAAAAGAACAAGTAATCCAAGCGATAACAAATCTATCTAGTTCTATCTTAATTCAATCTGAAATTGGTGGGATAGAATCGCAAATCGAATCGGTAGAAAGTCTGACAACACCTTATTTGCATTTGCTACCGAATGGATCTGGTTTGAAGGTAACAGCATTTTGCCGACCATTCGCAGGAAAAGGTCCTTACTATAAACCCGGGAAAGGTGGAAAAAGTTTAATAGCAGAAATTGAAGGGAAAAAACTACGCACCAATCGAAATTTAGAAGAAGAAGAATTACGATTGACCGAATTATTACGATTATGCCCTACTCTCTACTCTTCCAGTTCAGAATCAGAACACGAATGGATTTTAGAAGATATTGAAACTTGTTTAGAAGTTTTATTTGAACTACAAACCGTAGCCGATAAAGCCACTATCGAATGGCCAGAGGGAGAAAAATTCAAATTAAAAAAACAAGCAGATATTTCTAGATTTCATATAGGAATAAAAAAAGACAACGATTGGTTTTCTGTAAATGGCTCGCTAGATTTAGGTGACAAACAAGTAATGGAAATGCAAACCTTACTGGAATTACTTGACCAAACACCGGGTAGATTTATCAAATTGGATGATGGCGGTTTCTTGGCATTAACCGATACATTTCGTAAACAACTAGATGAACTTCGCGCCTACTCGGAGCCCACAAAAGACGGACTTCGTTTTTCCCCATTAATTGCACCTCTAATAGAAGATATGACTTCCCAAGTAGGAAGTCTCAAAGCGGATAAGGCGTGGAAGGCGCAAGTAGAAAAATTAGAAGAGTTAAAGGATTTTAAACCAGAACTTCCTAAAAACTTCCAAGCGACTCTTAGAGATTACCAACGAGAAGGTTTCGAGTGGTTAGCCCGACTTTCGCACTGGGGAGTTGGAGCTTGCCTTGCTGACGATATGGGGCTAGGAAAAACAATTCAATCTCTTGCAATTTTACTAACCCGCGCGCCATCAGGTCCAAGTCTTGTGATTGCTCCTAGTTCTGTTTGTATGAACTGGCATACAGAGAGTATGCGCTTCGCTCCAACTCTAAACACAATTCAGTTTGGAGGCAAACACAGAGAATCCTTAATCAAGGAATTAAAACCTTATGACTTACTAGTTTGTAGTTATGGAATGATTCAACAAGAAGATGTGGCTGAAACATTAAAATCCGTTCAGTGGCAAGTTGTAATTTTAGATGAAGCACAGGCTATCAAAAATATGTCTACCAAACGTTCCCAAGCTGTAATGAGTTTACAAACTGGATTTAGACTTTTAACCACAGGAACTCCAATCGAAAATCATTTAGGAGAACTTTGGAATCTATTTCGATTTTTAAATCCAGGACTACTTGGATCACTAGAAAGGTTTAATCAACGTTTTGCGACACCGATTGAAAAAAACAAAAGTAAAACAGCCCGCCACCAACTGAAAAAATTAATCCAACCATTTATTTTAAGAAGACTCAAAAACCAAGTATTAGACGAGCTACCGGAGAAAACGGATATTACCCTCCAGATAGAATTATCGGAAAAAGAAAAGGCATTTTACGAAGCACTCAGATTAAATGCGATCAAAAAACTAAATAACAAAGACGTTCCAGCAGGGCAAAAACACTTACAAATTCTAGCAGAAATTATGAAACTTCGCAGAGCTTGCTGTAACGTAAAACTAGTAGAGGATAAAATTGATTTGCCTAGCTCTAAGTTTAACGCATTTACAGAAATTCTAGAAGAGCTTTTAGAAAATAAACATAAAGCACTTGTATTTAGCCAATTCGTAGACCATCTTGCGATACTAAAAAAATACTTAGAAGAAAATAAAATTCCATTCCAATACCTAGATGGCAGCACTTCTATGAAAGAGCGCAAACTTAGAGTAGACGCATTTCAACAAGGAGAAGGAGAGGTTTTTCTAATTAGCCTCAAAGCCGGTGGAACAGGTCTTAATCTCACGGCGGCTGACTATGTTATCCACATGGATCCTTGGTGGAACCCGGCAGTCGAAGACCAAGCATCTGACAGAGCACATCGAATGGGTCAAAAACGTCCTGTAACGGTTTACAGACTAGTAGCCAAAGACACAATTGAAGAAAAAATTGTAGACTTACATAAACATAAACGCGATCTTGCAGATAGTCTACTCGAAGAAACCGATATGAGCGGAAAAATTTCCGCAGATGAGTTACTGAATTTATTGAAATCCAAATAGTAGAGGTATTAATAAAAATTTATGGAACAAAGATTATCTTTATTAACCATCGGTGTAAAAAACTTACAAAATATAAAGGAATTTTATACACAAAAATTTGGATGGACACCAGTAGCGGAAAACAAGGATATTGTGTTCTTTAAACTAAATGGATTTTTACTCTCATTCTTTCCAAATCAAAACCTAGTCCAAGAAGCAGGAATTGAAAATACTTCTTCGAAATTTAAAGGTTTTACCTTAGCCTATAATCTGAGCACAAAAGAAGAAGTAGACTTACTTTTTAAAAATTTTCACGACTCTGGAGTAAAAATTTTACGAAACCCCGAAGAAACTTTTTTTGGCGCTTACTTTGGAACGATAGAAGATATAGAAGGTAATGTGTGGGAAATAGCCTGTAACCCCTACGTGGAGCTGGATAAATTGGGTAATGTAGTTGGTCATAAGGATATTAGTTTCGTTCATACTTCACAATCCTAACATTAATGGCAGTCGGATGATTGATAAAATACTCCGCAAATAACTTTTCCACTTTTTCAGGATTAAAATTTCCTGTTCCAGAGCCGATCAAAGGAATGGCAATACTTCTAAAGCTTTGCTCCTTACAAATAGCCAAAGCTGATTTTAAAGATTCTAAAATAGAATACTTCGTAGCAAACCAAAATACATTGATTCCGGCGACATGAATAATTCCTTTAAATTTGAGTCTGCCTGCAGAGGTTAATCTTGCTTTGCCTAAACGAATTGGTCGATAGCCTAATTCCCGAAATGGTTTGTAACCTGCTTTCTTTTTTATCTGCCCCGAGACACCTTGCGGAATAAGCAACCACCAGGGAATAAAATTTTGATTCCAGGGGTTTACGATTACATCTACATCTTGTTCGAAAATATCGCCAGTGATAAATTGGATCATACGAGTATAATAGGAATTATTCCCTAGAAAGCAATTCCTAAATTAAGAGAGAAGTAAATATCAAAAGTTTTAAATAATGGAAAAATTTTGAAAAAAGTTTCATTTTCCCACACAAAGGGAAACTTTTTTGATCTAGTATTTGTATGATCGCATTTCAAAATAAAAGAACTTTTCGAATGAAGGAACTTAGAGAAATAGATAAAACTATTTCTACCGTCCTAGTGCCAGCTCATTTGGTAGATGGTTTGAAACAGAAAACGAAAGAACATGGAAATAGTCTAGTTGTATACTTTCGAAACCTTATGTGGATGTATCGGACTTTTACTCATTCTGGAATGATTCATCCACCTAGGAAAATAAAGACTGAATACCAAGATGAGGGTTTGGACCTGAAACGGTTGAATTTTCGTGTTGGAAATTCGGATTGGTTGGAACTTGGGGCGCTTGCTCTCGCATTCGGGAAATCTCGCTGTTGGATATTTACCTATCTACTAGAGCTTGATCTTTTAGGAGTTTGGGATATCTTATCGAAATTTGGAATGAACGTTGCAGTTCCTACCACCACCAAACTACGACTACGAGCTTCCTACTCGCTCAGGCGGATTTTGCAGGACTTTGCACGAAGTTACCACATCCGAATTTAGAAAAACACAAAAAAGCCACAAAATTAATGGAGCAAAACAAACTACAAAAAAGGAAAAAGGCGAAGCTGTATTCGCTCAAAGTCTGCTGTTTCGATAATTCCTTAACGACAAAGAATTTTCCCAAAACTCAGAGTAGATTCCGTGTTAGCGATGCATTCGACTAAGCTCAGCACAAGTCGAGCGGGGTCATGTTTTTTCGGTGACTGAGTGATGCTTCTTAGCATTGTACAATGCAGTCAAGTTAAGGGAAGCCTCTCAAAGATTACCACCGATGGACACCGATAAAAGAACGATGAAAAATGATATGGATAAACCAAATCACAAATATTTAAGAATTATCGTATCTTTTATCGGTGCTCTCG
>JAGOHK010000194.1 GCA_017996175.1 Leptospiraceae bacterium | reverse complement strand
AGAGCGATTTCGTCCCAGTTGCCTTCGAAAGTAGTTCGATCCTTGCGGAAATCTTCTGTTAGCCTGTCAGCAATCTTCTTAATAATATGAGCAGAGATTTTTTTAACCAATGGATCTGTTTGTAGATAAGATCTTGATACGTTAAGCGGTAAATCTGGAATATCAATGGTTCCTTTTAAAACTGTTAGGAATTGAGGAACAAGATCATTCGCCTCATCACTTACAAAAACATGATTGCAATAGAGCTTGATTCCATTTTTGGAAACATCTAGTTCATGTTTTAATTTTGGGAAGTATAAAATTCCCTGTAAGCGGAATGGAAAGTCCACATTGAGATGCACCCAGAAATGCGGCTCACCCGAAAAAGGAAATAGGTAATTGTAGAAATCTACATAGTCTTCTTTCTTGAGAGAGGAAGGAGACTCAGACCAGAGCGCCTTTCTCTTGTTAGCCTCTTCTGCCTCAACAGTGATTGGAACTTGAAGGAAATCGCAATACTTTTTGATTAATTCTTTTAGTTTCCATTTGTCTAAGTATTCACCAGAATCGGGATCTAAGTGGAGGGTAATCTTTGTTCCCCGCTCTGCTCTGTCGATGGTAGAAAGTTGAAAATCAGTTCCAGATTCACTTTCCCATTTAACTGCTTGTTCGCCGTTCTTGTAAGATTTGGATTCGATTACTACTTTGGTAGAAACCATAAACGAAGAATAAAATCCCAAACCAAAATGTCCAATGATGCCTGCTTTGTTATCCGCAGATTCATATTTCTTAGCAAATTCTTCTGCACCACTGAACGCAATTTGGTTGATATATTTTTTAATTTCTTCGCCACTCATTCCCAGACCGTTGTCTTCAATGGACAATGTGCGAGCTTCTTTATCGAAGGTTACCGCAATTTTATAATCAGTGCCACCTTCAAACTCCTCTGTCAAAGCAATCTTTTTTAGCTTTGATATTGCGTCTGTCGCATTGGAAACTAGCTCTCTGAGGAAAATATCTTTCTCAGAATAAAGCCACTTCTTAATGATGGGAAAAATATTCTCCGTTTGAACTGATATTTTACCTGACTCACTCATATTAATTTATTCTCCTTTAATATCTCTTTTGTTAAATTTAAAATTAATTCTTTGTGCTGGGCATCTGACTTAGCATAAATTTCAGCCAGCTTCAGATTGCCAGACTTCGACTTTAACCGGACAAGCTCTTCCACTTTTGTCCTATTAAGACCTTTTTCTTGCAAAAACACTTTTAGTAAAGCACCTTTTTTATTTCCGATTGCTTTATCCAGCTTCACAATTTCCGAATTCATTCCAGTTTTATCGAATGGAATTTTCGCGAGAAGCGTCTTCGAATAAACAAAAATTTCTGCACGTAATAAATAAAAAATAAAACCTACAAATCCAGAAATGACAATGTAAAAAAACCAGAGTTTAAAATTTATACTCGATATAGAAGGAATCGCTTTGGGTGAAAAAATCGGTGCCTCTTTCACATTTATTTCTGGGAAGGAAGAAGAGGATGTTTCATATTTTTCGGAGTTTGGATTAAAAAAGACAATTTCTAGTTCGCCTAAATTTAATTTGCCTTTCTCTCTAGGAAAAAGACTGTATCGAAAAATTCCTTCCGATTCAAATCCGTATTCTCCATTCTTAAGCTTTGCAAATTTCTTAGTCTTTGACTCATCTAAGAAAGTAATGTCCGCCTTACATGTATTATCCTTACAAAAACCTTGAAGCGGGTCTTTAAATAAAACACCTGTCCCCTGCCCTGCGATTTGAACGGAAAAAGACAGAGGAGTTCCAACGGATGTTTCTTTTGCATCCAATAGAATTTTTACTTTGTATTCCCCAACTTCCCCTGAAAATTTTTGGGGACGAGGCGAAGGTAAATCTAAAACCTCTACTGTTTTTTTGAAAGACTCCTTCACTAGTGGAGAAAAATACGAAAGCGGATTGCCTTCTACGCTAAACTTAGCTGCGCCTAATGCGTATTTACCCTTCTTGAGTGGAGTCAATGCATAAATCTCTCGATTGTAGGGAGTAATATTGTATTCCGTTCCATCAAGTGTTGCCCGCGGAGGCAAAGAAATATTTACATTGGGTAAATGCTCGGTTGTAAAGAAAGGAAATTCAAGAGGCTCTTGTTCGTTGCGTTCAAAATTGGGACGTTCTAAATTTCGATAGTATAAAGTAAAACTTCCAATCATAGTTTCCCCTATATAAATGCGGGGGCGATTCGTATAAAATCCAATTTTGATATCATCATCGTTTGGATTCACATAGGCACGTTCTTGAAATCCGGGAAAATTTCCTGTAAAGAATTGATCGAAAATCGGATCCATTGTACGAGGCTTGGGAGTATACTTTTCTGGCTTGACTATAAATGCTAGAGACTCAGCGGTAAATGGCTGTTGGTTGATAGACAAAATAATTTTGGGTGTTGTTAGATTTCCAGACTTGGAGCTAAGGACTCGGAATTTTACAATCTTCTTATGAGTTACTTTTGAGTTAATAATTGTTGTATTGTCTTCGAGTCCCACATACTCGGCAGTAACCCCATTTTCAGAAAAAACATTTTTAGACAGGGAGACTTCTGGATCAGAGCCACCAATTTCGATCCTGAGTTCGAGTGGCTCCCCTCTTAATATTGTATTCTTATTTAAATAAACTTTTGGGTTAGCAAAAATGCTACCAGTTAAAAAAAGAAAGACTATTATACTACCAAAATACTTCATTTCTCTCCTGTGGTCGTTCGTTCATTTTTTTTCTGTTGATTTTATTTTGTTTTGCCGACTCCAAAATTCTTTCTGCTTCTTCTTTTGTAATTGGTTTATTAGACTCTTTTATTTTGTCCTCTCCATTTTCTTGTTTCTCTTGCTTTTGGTTGGACTGATTGTCTTTTTTATCTTTAGACGGAGAATTCTTTTTGTCAGGTTGATTTTCTTTTTTTTCTTCGTTCTCTGAATTATCGTCTTTATTATCCTGTTTCTGATTTTGCTTATCTTTGTTGTCTTTTCTTGTAAGCATTTCTAGATTTTTTCTAGCAGGCAAAAAATCAGGGTTAGCGCTTAACGCATCCATATACGATTTGATTGCATTTTTTTTGTCGCCTAACTTTGCGTATGTATTTCCCTTATTGTATAGGGAACGGAGCTTTAAGTCTTTGTCCTCTGATGTCGCTGATTTTTCAAAGTATTTCAAGGCAAGTTTGTAATCATTTAACTTGTAATAGCTTGTGCCTTTATTAAAATAAAGTCTATCTTCTTCTTTTCCTTGGGACTCAGCTTGGTTAAAACTATCAAGTGAGCCTTGATAATTTTGCGCCTTATATCGTTCTACCCCTTCTTTTACATTTTTGCCAATAGGATCAACATCAAAGGCAAAAAGAGTCGGTAAGGAAAATAAAATAGTGACTAACAAAACTATCTTCCATAAATTCATTGAAACTATTTTCAGAAAAATTCTTTTACTCATAATTTAATATCCTATACTAGAACGCATCTTTCTTTTGGATTCTAAGTAAATCGTTTCTGGTGCAAAGTCTTGTTCGTGAGGCCATTGTATTGTTCCATTCCAAACTTTTACTCGTCTGAAATAATTTATATCTTGTAACTCTTTAAAAAAGCTACTATTCCAATAAGGAGACACATCGAAAAATCCAGATTCTCCGGTATTGAATTTTACATATAAGGTTGATATACCAATTGGTCGGACTTTTGTTACTTTTGAATTCATAATTTTTATTTTAAAGGATCAATATTAAAAACTCTTTCCCCTTTGACTGCTAATACCCAGTTTGCCATTAGCTCTTCTCCATGAATTTCCATCCATGCATAAACTAATTTTAATTTATTGGCTTTTAAACTTCCCTCCAAAATTTCTCCGTTTGGAATGGAAAGTATGATTTCTTCTTCCTGATATTGAACGTGAATATGAGGCAACTTATGTTTTTTGTTGTCATAAAAATACATATAGATAATAATTCCATAAAACATTGAAATAGCAGGCATGATTTTTCCTCTATAAAATAAAGTAATAGGTAAATGCAAAAAAATTCAATTCTTTATTTTGGGCTGTGGGTTCTTATAACGGTATTTCTAAATTACCTCTTTTCTCTTTGGCAATTTTTAAGCATTGATTATAATTCCAAAGAATAGGCATTTTTTGAATTTCCCCTGAAATCTGCTGACTCATACTGATATTATATAAAACACCTATCCTGCATTTTTTTTGTCTTCATTTTCCTGAGAATCGTTTAATGTTCTACAAAAAAGAAAAGGTATGGCAATTATGATGAGAATTAATTTTTGGGATAATTTCATATTTCACTCTCCCGCATAAAAAGCTTCCTCAGCCGCGAGAATAAATCCAGTCTTTGGATCAATGATTCTACAGTTTAGACCGTATCCATTGTTAAAACTGGTAATCATTCCAGTAACAATTGCATGTAATCCTAAAAGTTCGCCAATTTTTTTCATCTCAGACAAATCACTTCCAGAGCTTAGAGTCAACTGATGCGCTTGGATTTGCTTGGCAAATAAAAGTCTATCTAGAACTACAACGCTTTCTCTACGCACTAGGTCAGTAGTAAGCTTCTCTGCAAATAGGCTCCCTAGCTTATGCTCTTTGCCCTCAGTCGTTGTAAAGGTCAATACAATCAAACGAGCATTTGGAGTTGTAATTTTTTTTGTGAGAGTCTCGGCAATTTTTTCGAGTGGAGTTTGTGTATTTGCTTCAAGTGTATTGCCTTGCGACGGCTTCTTTGTATTAGCCGTAAGCAGGGAACAGGAAATTCCAAGGTAAAGACTAAGGAAGGTTAAAAAAATTACTACTACTCTGTTTTTCGTTTTCATTTCTTAAATTCTTTCCTTTTGAATGTTTAATTCTATATACTCATGAGTCAAGCCGTTTCTTATTCCATTCACCATTAAAAATCCATAATTCATAATTCATAATTATTCCTAAAGTATGGGCTTATGAATTTCAAATTTTCTTGATTCAGGATAATCATAAGTAGCCGATCAAGCCCCATAGCTATGCCGGAACACGAGGGTAATCCACGCTTCAATGAATCAATAAAATCAGTATCTAACTCAAATGCATCTTTGCCAAGTTCTAATCGTTTGACTTGTTCTTCTTTAAAGCGATGAATCTGATCTTCTACAGCGGTTAATTCGAAGAATGCGTTACCAAGCTCTACTCCATTCCAATAGATTTCAAAGCGTTTTGCTCTTTCATTTTCTACTTTCGCAAGAGCTGCCAACTCTTGCGGATAATCATAAATAAACACAGGGAAGCCCTTCGGGAGATCGTTTTCAATAAAATTTAGAAATACCAAAAAAAACAAATCTTCATAATACATAGATTCGTATTCGTAATTTGCTTCTGGAAATTTTTCCTGCAATGTAATTATTATATCTTCTAGTGAAAAGGATCGACCAGTTTTTTCGAAAAATAAATCTTCCATTCTAACTTTTAAACAATTTTCTTTTTTAAAACCAAAGTCTTTAAAATGAGTTTGCAAATATTCAAATAGGGATATACAAACATCCATCAGTTCCATCTCCGAAATTCCAGTTTGATAAAACTCTAACATTAAAAATTCTTTTGTGTGGAGAACTCCTTTTTCACCCGATCTAAAACAATGAGCAATTTCATAAATTTTTTCGAGTCCCAATGAGAGAGCTTGTTTCAAAGAATATTCAGGAGAGGTAATCAAGAAACCCTCCATTTCTTCGTGCGGGGAATGAACTGACATTGGATCTAAATAAGGCTCCATTCCGGGAACTGGCTTTAGAGTGGGCGTATCAATTTCTAGAAAACCCTTCGCATGAAAAAAAGAACGGATTGCAAATAAGTAGTGGGATCGATATTTTAGTAATTGAGAGGAAAGGAGTTGATTCATTGAATAATCGCTTCAAGCATTTCTTTATAAAACAAAAATCCGATACGGCAGTG
>JAGOHK010000193.1 GCA_017996175.1 Leptospiraceae bacterium | reverse complement strand
TATTGTTTTAAATCTACAAATCTACCTGGAAATAAGAGCTACTATTATACTACTCCTAGTAGCAGCAATGCAGCTTTAACTGAAGCTTTACCAGCAGGAAATACGACAGCTGGTACTAATATGATTTCTACCCAGAGTATAATTTACTCAATTCCTGCGACTCCGACTAAAACATCTTGCAATATAAGTACTCAGGGAGGACTTGTCTCCATAGGTATGACTGTGAATGGTCTTGCGGTATTTAACAATGCTGCTGCTCCTCCGGATGTTTTGGCAGATGAAGCAACTACATTTGATAACTTCCAAGGCCATCCTCAAAATTCGGGTGTTTATCATCACCACGCTGCGGTTCCAAAAGTTTGCGATGGTGCAGCAAATACTAGTAATGCGGGAGCATGTGCGAATTATACTTTAATAGGAATTGCACTTGATGGATATGCAATCTATGGACAAAAATGCAATTCAGGTGGTGCAGACTTTACTCCAACAGATTTAGACTCCTTACATGGTCATACTGGGGTTACTACTCATTTCAGCACAGCAACCTATCATTATCATTATAAATATGATCCAACAGCAACAATTTATACTTTAATGGGTTCTTACTTTTATGGGAATTCTGGTGCGGCTTCGAATTAAAATATTTCAAATATTTTTTTTAGTCATGGCATTCAGTTTGATTGGATGCCAGAACAAAGTAGAATACAATGTAACTGATTTTACAATGGGCGGGGGGAAACTTTTTTATAAAGGAAATCCTTTCACGGGAACACTCATTCAGGATAACTCTGCCATGGATGAGTATTTTTTAATTTCCTACAAAAATGGTCTCGAAGAGGGAGAATATATTTCTCGCAAAAAATCAGGTCAGCTTCTAGAAAAACGTTTTTTTAAAAATGGGGCAAAACATGGTATCCACAGGTCGTGGTTTCCAAATGGAAATAATCGGCTTTATTCGGAATTTCACAATGGGGATTATATCAACGATCGCTGGGAATGGTATGACAACGGCAAACCAGCGTTATTCGAAAAATTCGATTCAACAGGAAGAATTTTAGTTTCAAAGAAATGGTATCGAAATGGAAATATTTATATGAATATAGCTTTTACAAAAACCGGTGCCTCAGTCGGACTTCCTGGAAGTAAAATTTGTGATCCGATTAAACCTAAAGAGAAAAAATTAGAATGAAATTTAAAATCATATTAAGAATATTAGGGTCGGTCATTGAGCGAAGTCGAAATGCCCGTTTTTTACTTAGAGTCGTCACTTCGACTTCGCTCAGTGACCGCCAAAGTTTCCTTAACTTGATAGTATTCACTGGTGTTAGAAATCCCGTTATAGTAAAAGCATTTTTTATTATCTTTTTATTATTGCTTGGATGTGACGAAAAAAAACCTGAATTTTATCCAGAACTTACAAATGCGTCTACTCCGATAGAGGGAGTCTTGCCTTATTTTAAAGGGAATGTAATGGATCCGTATTGGTCAGAGAACGGGACTTTTCCTGAGGACTTAAAAAGACTTCCCAATTTTTCGCTTTTATCTCATTCAAATAATGAGGTTAATCGAGATAAACTCCTAGGTAAATATACTTTAGTAACTTTTTTTTATGCTAAGTGTAAGGGAATTTGTCCCATGATTACGGCTAATATGGTGAAATTTCTACCGAGTATTGAAAAAGACCCGGATATACAAATTATTTCTTTTTCTGTGAATCCCGAAGAGGATTCGGTTGAAGTTTTACAAAAATTTCGTAAACAATACAAAATAACCAATGAAAATTGGATTTTCCTGACCGGAAGTAAAAAAACAATTTATGATATAGCCAGAAAAGAATTTAGTGCAGATGTAAAAGTAATCAAAGGACAAGACGACCTAAATGATTTCGTTCATACCGAAAATGTTTATTTACTAGATAAAAAACAGTATCTGCGCGGAATTTATCGAGCAAAAGGAACTGGAGATTTAGAAAGGCTTTTAGTTGAATTTAAAACACTAAAGGCAGAAGATACAAAAACCAAATCCCAGTAGATGTGATCTTTTCTGAGGCTAAGACAAGTTAGGCAATGAAAAATATTCTAGAAATTGAGAATTTAAGTTATTCTATTGAAGAAAAAAAAATCTTAGAAAATATTTCTCTAAATATTGAAGAAGGTAAAATTACTGGAATGATCGGTGGTTCTGGTTCGGGCAAAACTACTTTGATTCGGGTAATCTTAAATATCCAGATTCCAGAGTCTGCAAAAATTTTTGGTACAATAAAAATAAAAGGAAGTATTGCGACTAACCTCAATCGAAGATTAATACAACCAGTATTTCAAGATCCTGGTTCTTATTTCAATCCTGCTTGGAATTTGCAAGATTGTCTTGAAGAACCTTTGGATATAATATTTCCAAAGTTAAAGAATGAGAAAAAAAAGAAAATCCCAATTTTACTAGCAGAATTTTCCATTCCAGAGAAGTATCTAACACAGAGTATTCGGCGTTTTTCAGGTGGGGAGTTACAACGAATATCCCTTATTCGTGCTATTCTATGTGAACCGGAAATTTTACTAATGGATGAACCAGTGAGTGGACTCGATCCACTCATTCAAAAAGATGCTATTAAACTTATAAAAACTTTGAATCAAAAAAAGAAAATTTCTATTTTTTTGATTTCACATGACATCGATTTTATATCTGGTTTATGTGATTTTATTTATGTAATTGACAATGGAAAAATTGTAGAACAAAACTTGACCTCTGAAATTATCCAACGTCCTTTAAATGATTATACAAAATTACTTTTGGACTCACGAAACTTGTCGAAAATACGAGAATAAAAATTAAGATTGATTGTGAGAAAAATCATACTTTAGACAAATTTTTTACAAACTAAAAATATAGATTGAAAATGAATAGAAATGTCTAATAAGTAAAAATATGAAGTTAGATAGAATTACTAGAAAATTAGCAGAAGCTTTCACAAATTCTGTTCAATTAGCGGAAGAACAAAAAAACTCAGAACAAACCGAAGAGCATTTGGTTTATACAATTTTAAATGATGACTCTGGCATGGGGGGGATATTACTTTCTCACATGAATCTTGATAGACTAAAATTTAGAAATATAACAAAGCAATATTTAGCTAAGTTACCAAAGGTGCAGGGCACACAGCATATTGAACCGAATCGTGGTTTAATGAATTTGATTCAAAAAGCTGATTCAATACGAGCGGATTTAAAGGATGAGTATTTGTCCACCGAACACGTATTAGCCGCATTTTTATTAGAAAGTGCTACAGGTTTAAAAAGCGAATTTAATAAAGAAGGGCTTAATTATAGTAACTTAATGAATGCGATTAAAGTTTTAAGAAAGGGTAAAACAGTTATGGATGATTCACCAGAAAATAAAATAGATACATTAAAAAAATATGCAAGAGATTTAAACGAACAAGCGAAAAAGGGAAAACTGGATCCTGTTATCGGGAGAGATGAAGAAATTCGAAGAATTATACAGGTTCTTTCACGAAGGACAAAAAATAATCCTATGATAATTGGTGATCCTGGAGTTGGAAAGACAGCTATAGTAGAAGGGCTTGCCGGAAAAATTATTGCAGGAGATGTGCCTGATGGAATTAAAAGCAAATCTATATTTGCCTTAGATCTGGGTGCTATGATTGCTGGTGCCAAATACAGAGGAGAATTTGAAGATAGGCTTAAAGCACTTCTGGATGAAGTTAAGAATTCAGACGGAAATGTCATTTTATTTATTGATGAAATTCATACCCTCGTTGGAGCTGGTGCAAATGAAGGTTCCCTCGATGCGTCTAATATGCTTAAGCCGGCACTTGCTCGCGGCGAATTACGCTGTATTGGCGCAACTACTCTCAAGGAATACCAAAAGTATATCGAAAAGGACGCCGCACTCGAAAGACGTTTTCAGCCCGTATTCGCAAAGGAACCCTCGATTGAGGAGACAATCATGATTTTGCGCGGACTCAAGAGCAATTATGAACTTCATCACGGAATTAGAATCAAAGACTCGGCTATTATTGCAGCGGCTAATCTATCTAACCGCTATATAACGGATCGGTTTTTACCTGATAAAGCTGTTGATTTAATTGATGAAGCTTCCAGTAAGATGAGAATTGAGATGGATAGTATGCCTGAAAATATGGATAGGATGCAAAAGAAAATTCAGTCTTTAAAAATTGAACGCGAAGCATTGAAAAAAGAAAAAGATCAGGCATCTATTTCTAGACTAAAAGAATTAGAAGAAGAGTTATCTAAAAGCGAAGAGGATTTTTCTGTAATACAAGCAAAATGGAAAAGTGAACGAGAAAAAATTCAAAGAATTAAATCTCTCAAAGAAGAATTTGAAAAATATAAAAATTTAGAAAAAGAAGCTGAGAGAAATGGAAACCTAAATCTTGTTGCTGAGATTCGGTATGGTAAGCTAATTGAAATTGATAAACAACTGCAAGTAGCTAATCAAGAGTTGGCGAATGTATATGGACAGGAAAGATTGTTAAGGGAAGAAGTATCCGAAGAAGATATTGCAAATATTGTTTCACGTTGGACTGGAATTCCTGTTTCTAAAATGTTACAAGGCGAAAAAGAAAAATTACTTCATATGGAAGAGGTTTTAAAACAAAGAGTAGTAGGGCAAGACCATGCAATTTCCCTACTCTGTGAATCTATCCGCAGATCTCGTGCTGGGTTAAGTGATAGTAATCGTCCAACCGGTTCTTTCTTATTTCTTGGTCCTACAGGTGTAGGAAAGACAGAAACAGCCAAAGCGTTAGCCGCCTTTCTTTTTGATGATCCTTCCGCCATTGTTCGAATTGATATGAGTGAATACATGGAGTCTCATTCTGTTGCAAGACTCATTGGAGCGCCTCCCGGTTATGTTGGCTATGATGAAGGAGGACAGTTAACAGAAGTTATCCGCAGAAGACCCTACAGCATTATTCTGTTAGATGAAATCGAAAAAGCTCACAGAGAGGTTTTCAATATTTTTCTTCAGTTATTTGATGAAGGTCGCTTAACGGATGGAAAGGGTAGAAGTGTGGATTTCAAGAATACAGTTGTGATTATGACTTCAAATATTGGAACATCCATTTTACAAGAAGACATTACCACCGAAGAAAAAGAAAGGTTAATAGATAAAGAATTAAAACGTCAATTCAAACCAGAGTTTTTAAACCGTTTAGATGAAATTGTAATCTATAATCGAATTGATGAATCGGTGATAGGAAAAATTGTAGACATTCAATTAAAAGAACTTTCTGAAAGATTAAAACAAAGTGGATTGGAAGTAAAATATTCAGATGAACTAAAGAAACATTTGAGTCAAGTTGGGTATGACTCTGAGTATGGTGCCAGACCCTTGAAACGTTTGATTCAAAGGGAGTTAGGAAATACACTCAGTGAGTTTATCCTAAAAGGAAATTACCAACAAGGTGCAAAACTATCAGCAGATTATAATATGGGACAAATATCCTTAGAGCAAATTTAGTCTTTGAGTTCTTGGAAGGTCTAAAGACTAAATTTCGAAAAAATAGAATCTTCTAGTTGATGAATTGTAGTAAAATATCTGAGAATAGAGTGTGCCCTTTTTCGTTTAAATGCAATTCATCTCTTGGAGATAGCTTTATGGATTCCATATCTACTGACTCGAGGTATTTTAATAAATCAACAACAGGAATATTTAATTCTGTTAATGCGTTTTCTACTTTTGTATGTATATGTTTGTATCTGTTTATGTTTGCTTGTTGAAGAGCAGGACAAATAAAAATTTTCAATTTAAAATTATGAGTCCGTGATAGATCTTTTATTTCTTTAAAGCTCTCTTTGGTGTGAACAAAATATTCATCCAAATGCATCAGATTATACATAATTGGTGCATTTTCCATTCCAAATTTAATTTTCTTTTTCAACATTTCTATTTCAATTTTATTCTTAATTTCTTTCGATAATAGATAGTCT
>JAGOHK010000192.1 GCA_017996175.1 Leptospiraceae bacterium | reverse complement strand
GTTTGTCGCTCAAAGTTTTTGTGCTCATGATTGTCCTCTATTCCAATTGTAGGGGCAAATTGCCCGATTGTATGTCATATTTGCAAACCTAGGCTATGAGTCGAACAAAAAAGGTACAGGATTTGGGGCGCATTTTCGATTTACGGGGTTATACAAAAGCTAAATTGGTTTTCGGAATTATTTATTTTGTCGATCCTGTTCATCCTGTCCGAAAAACTTCTTTTGCAGAAATTCAATTTAACTTCTATATATCTCCTGTTTATTGAATTTAATAATTTCCTTGACAATAGTTTCCATGGAAACTATGTTGAATTAATGAAACAAGAAATCAGTGATTTAAAAAAGCATATTGGTTTTTGGATGAGATTGGTCTCAAATAATGTTTCTCATGCATTTGCACGAAAGCTTTCGAATAGTGGTGTGACCGTTCCGGAATGGGTTGTACTTAGGGAAATGGTCGAGGGTGGAGATTTGGTGTCCCCAAGTAGAATTGCAGAGATGACAGGTTTAACTCGTGGTGCGGTTACGAAATTAGTAGACCGGTTGT
Organism: Leptospiraceae bacterium; assembly: GCA_017996175.1. Classification (GTDB taxonomy): domain Bacteria; phylum Spirochaetota; class Leptospiria; order Leptospirales; family Leptospiraceae; genus UBA2033. Next base: position 5,443 of record JAGOHK010000192.1, on the reverse strand, counting down.
TAGCTAAGAAACTGGTCACAAGATCCGAATCAACAGAGGATCGCAGATACCAAGAATTAAAACTTACAAATGCCGCAAAGCAGCTAATTCCAAAGCTTGCCTTATTAGCTGATGCGAACGATGAGGAATATTTTTCGATTTTAACGAAAGCAGAACGAAAGACTCTTACTAAGATCCTAATAAAAACAGCAGAGCAAAATAATCTTACAAAATTTCCAATTTCATAAAGGAGAATACAATGAATACAAATAAAATCAAGGAAACAATTCAACTTACACTAGAGGGTAAAATCACTTTTCCGCAAGTCGTAGGAGCATTAATAAAGGAAGGCATTGAATCGTATCATATAGACTATGTTCGATCGGAAAATACCTATTACCTACCAAACGGGGAGAGTCATAGAGAAATAATTCCACATAAATTCCCGATTGCTGCTAAAGAATTTTCTGCGGATAAAGTCAAAGCTTCTATCAAAAGAATACAAGCAGGAGAAATTAATTATAATACTTTTTCAGAAGAAGTAATACAAGCTGGCTGTGTATTTTATATCGCCTACTTGTCAGGAAAGAGGGTAATCTACTTTGGTCGCGAAGGTGATTTTCATATAGAACATTTCCCTAATTCAAAATAATATTATCCATTTGCCGCTCCCAAGTTTTGAATTTGATCTAATCATTGGGAGTTCGGTAAAAACATTTGCCCATAAATTTCTATTTGCCTGAACTAATAAATATTCCCTTCGTCATAGAAGTCGATAGTACATTAGCCGCATGAATATCATTTGGATATGTTTTATACTTACTACATTTATCTTTACATATCTTATCTTCTAGAATTTCATTTTTTCTAATAAAAAAATTATTCATATTATATATATTGGAGTTCAAATAAAACATTCCTGAGAATAAAAGAATTAGGAATAAGTGCTTTTTAACTTTTATAAATGGTAAAAATCCAAGGTAAATAACCGAATAAAGCACTACGGTATTGAATTGGTATCTGGAGGAAAATGCTTGTTCGTAACCAAATCCATCCCGTGAAATGGTAAGTGATCCGAATGAGATTAATAGGAATAGTAACATTGCGATATGAAGTCTCGAAAAAAGTAAAAAATTTTTAAAAATGTAAAAAATGAGGACTAACGGTATTACACCCAGCACTAAAATAAATTTAGAATGAAAAACTGAGGATAATAATGTTAAACCGTAAAAAAATCGATTTATTAAAAAAACCTTATCGAGTTTAAACAATATCATTGGATGATGAACTACCCTTTGGTAAGGAAATAAATAGAAGTAAATAAATACAACAACCATTCCACTAACTAGCCATAAAATTAGTCTTGATTTATTTTTAAGTAGAAGTATTATCCCGCTTATAAATACAAATATCCCATTGGCTTGCGAATAAGTAGATAAAAAGGCAAAAAATATTCCAAGAATAAAATAACTAGTTTCCGCCTTATTGATTAGATACAACGAAAAAAAAGCAAAGACTAATACCGAGTATACGCTTAATGAGCCCATTGCCCAGCTTTGTGTTTCCCAGTGGCTGGAATTTAAAATAAGAAAGAATATTGGAAAAATTAAAATAAATTTACGTTTATCGTTTGTTGATTTGTAAAATATTACAAGGAGTAATATTTGTAGGCTATTTCCTAGCAATATTAAATTTGTAAAATTGATTGAGCTAAACATTTTATAATATAGCCAAACTATTACTCTTAAAAAACCAAGGCGATGTTCGTTATGCTGACTGAAAAGTAGACTTATTTTTGAATTGTTTTCCTCCCAAGAATTCAGAAAAACTAGAATTGCATCGTAGTCGTCCGCCAAGGGAAAGTTAACGGAATATTTATTAATCGTATGGAAATAATTATAAATTGTGGAAACTATAATTAAAAATGTAACAATTTTATAAAAAAGTATTCGATTGATTTGACTTCTCACAAGGTGCAATTTTTTTATCATTCTTTTTAACAAACTCATCTCTTTGACACTGTCAAGATTTTTTTAACAGACAATCTAGGCAATGCGCAAACTTAATCTTTACCACTGCGAATCTTTTAAGTAGACATTTTCATTAATATAAAAGAATACTTAATAACTGACGTTACGCAAAAGTAGAAATTTATGAAAAGTTCATTTAAATTAAGAATATTAGAAAATGCTAATGAATTAATAAATTCAATAGCCTGCGCCGTCATGCCCACCGCTAGGTGCAACCCTCCACTGGACGCTGGGCTCACCTTGCGTAAGGTGAGTTAATAAAACAAAATCAATCGCAAACGGAAGAAAAAAAATCTTATGCAAGATTTTTTTAAGAGATTAAACTCAGTCATCCAAAAGCGGAAAATAAATTGTCAATAAAGACTTTAGACGTTAGCTGAATATACCTAAAAAAAAGTGGGATTAAAGACATACGTAAAGGTGTATTAGAAAGATTAAAGTGAATTGAATCTTTTGGAAATTGATTTTTTTGCTACTTCACGCAAAATAAAAAAGGTTGAAAAAAATCTACTTTTACAAAAGTATTGACATTGCCAAGTCTCAAAAGCTATTTGATGTTAAGCGAGAATACAAACATTATTTGTATGTTTTGCACAACTTTTGGGAATTGAGTTATTTAAAATAAAATTACTATATTTAGCAAAGGAGAAAAAATTATGGAAGATAAAGATATTACAAGTCCGAATAAAGAACGTGGATGGAGCGGTTCGCTCAGTACATTTCAAAAAGAATTTAATCGAATGTTCGATGATTTTTTTAAAGGCATTGAACAAGCCCCAAACCTATTTAAAAAAGATTTAAGTTTATTTGATCCAAGCGTAGACGTTTCAGAAAATGAAAAAGAAATTTTAGTCACTGCGGAACTTCCTGGAGTAGATGGAAAGGATGTAGAAATAACAATTTCTAAAAGCAATCTAATCATCAAAGGTGAGAAAAAGAAAGAGTCCGAAGAAAAAAACAAAGATTATTATCGAAAAGAAATTTCTTACGGATCTTTTCGCCAAGTATTGCCCTTACCCGCTGAAGTCGATGAGTCCAAGATTGAAGCAAGTTACCAAAAAGGTGTATTGAAAGTAAAACTCCCAAAGACTGCTAAGGCACAAGAGGAAATTAAAAAAATTCAAATTAAAGTTGGTTGATATAAAATTTTTCATGCGAAAGAAATAATGCGTTGCGACGCATTATAATTGTAGAGACAGGTTTGAATCCGCGAAAGCTTGTCTCTACTCTAGATTTATTTTATGAATAAATAGTATTACCCGCTAGCTATTTAGATGATCCTTGAAACCAACACAGAAAAATAATTAAAAATTTATTTCACTTCTTTAAATTTCTTTTCTTCGCAATCGAAAGTAAACTTTGCAAATTTATTTGTGTCCCAAGATTTTCCTTGCATTTGAAATTTCTTGCATTTCCCATACTTTATTTTAAAAGTATCGTCATCAGAAAAAGTTGGGCTTACTTTATTTTCCCTTTTAAAATTTTCGCTACTCAATATAACTTCTAAACTAATGTTTGCACAGCAAATCCTGGAACCTATCAAATCAGGTAGATTATCCTTATCTATATAAAGAAAATTAATTTTCTCGAAGTGGATTATTTTAGTCCATTGATTCTTTTTCTTATAAAATGCTGCTTCATATTTTGTCACATCATATTCTGATCTACCCAAGGAAGGATAAGAGATAACGACTAAATTTTTTTTAGTTCTAACAATTTTAATATCAGAAATTTTTATATTCTCTAAAATTTCTAAATTTTTCTCAAATGTTTTTTTTCTCGACTCACCATAATCGGAAAGCTTTCTTTTTATTCCTTCATCGTTAATCCACTTTCTATTTCTCTCACTCTCCTCCTTTGCAAAAAAGATTTTAAGCTCTTTTAATTCTACTTGGGTGTAAAATGAATCTGCGGAGAGGTAAGCATTTAAAAGAAAAAAGATAGCGGTAGTAATTGTTAGATGAGTGTATTTACGTTTCAAGAAAGTTTCCGAGCAATTGATATTTACCGCTACTTCGCTATTTTTTTTTCTAGAGACATTTGTTTTTTTAAAGTTCGATTAATTAAGGTCTGTAAATCTATTTTTTTATCCTGTGTTAATTTTAAATAATGCAATTGCACTTTTTTATCAAGATAAATAGGAATTTTTATTTTATCTATTGGAACAAAAAATTTCCCTTTCTCTGCTTTACTGAAATCATATTCTTTTTTCATTGTAATTTTCCCTCCTTACTTTAAGGACTTAGTATATTGAGCCATTTCTTTCTTCGTTGCTTTTCTTGCTGAAATAATTCTAATTGTATTTTCCAAATTTCTTATTCTATGAGTATGAATAACAAGGATTATCTGTCCTTTCGGAATAAATCCAAGTGTAATCCAACGATCTTCAAAGTCAGAATGGTTTATATCGGGAATAGTTAAAGCATTCTTATCGGAGAATACAAATATTGCTTCTTTAAATGAGATTTTGTGCTTTCTGATATTTGCTTTTTCTTTTTCTATATCCCACTCAAATTCCATTATCCTTTATCTTAGATTTGAGAATGAATTTTTACAAGTAAAAATTTGGATTCGGTAAATGATTTTTTAAGTTGATTAGCTGGATTTTCGATTCTTAAAAGTAAATACAAATTTCACTCGACATAAAGCCCGCCTCGTTTACTTTCAAAAATGTCTAACACTTATGGAGCAATCAATGGACGAGAGAAAAGCAGAGAAAATTATTCAAGCGGGACTTGATAAAAAAGCAGACTTCGTAGAACTATTTGTAGAAGAAACACGCGGTGCCTCAGTTGCGTATAACAACCGTAAGGTGGAGACTGCGAGTGCGGGAACGGATTATGGAATTGGAATTCGTATGATTTATGGAACGGAAGTTTTTTATGCCAATACAAGTAACGATGATGAAGAACATCTATTGCAATTAATTGAAGCACTTTCTAAAACAAAGTCCGACACAAAAGCTTCTATCCAAGCAGGCAAAGTAATTCAATTACAAGAAAAAGTATTTCCGAGTTTACACACTGTTACCCTCGATCCAAGAAAAATCGGACAAGAAAAAAAGTTGTCTATTTTAAAACTGGCAGACGAAACGGCTCGTGCAATGTCTCCTAAGATTGCCCAAGTGAGTGCCAGAGCCTTTGATTCTGTATCCAATATTCTTATTTTTAATAGCGAGGGGCTAATGGTAAAAGACTTTCGTGTGCTCTCTCGTTTTTCCATGTCTGTTACTGCACAAGATGGTGTAGAATTAATTTCCGCAGGAGAATCTCCCGGAGCACAAAGAGGATTTGAATTCTTCGAGTCGTTAGATGTAGCCAGTTACGCCAAAACGGCAACCGAAAGAGCATTACTTATGTTATCCGCTGGATATGTGACTGGAAAAAAAATGCCAGTTGTAATGGGAAATGGATTTGGTGGAGTGATATTCCACG
>JAGOHK010000080.1 GCA_017996175.1 Leptospiraceae bacterium | reverse complement strand
CTAATATAGGCAGAAAGGTAGTACTAGAAAATTTATATTTGAAAGGAGCTCCAATTTGAAACTGAAATATATTTCTAATGTAATCATTTTATTTTCTTTTCTGATTAGCTGTAAAAACAATAAAGATTCCGTAACTCTAAACGATTGGTTTAATGCATACCGAGTTGTCAACAATGATGTAGTCACATTCACAGGGCGGGCAATGAAGGGGAGATTAAAAGCTGCTACTATCAAAGTAATTCCTTTATCGGAAGACGGAAAATGCGACAAAGATAGCAAAAATATTTTAGGATCGACCTTAACCGATGAAAGGGGGGACTACGTTGTTGCCTATAGAAGAATCGGGGCTCCAGTTTGTCTATTCGTAGTTCCTGAAGACAGTGGATCAAGTAAAATGTATGACGAGTTTTCGAAAAGAGATTTAGACTGGACAGGCAATTCGTATTTAGTCTCTGTTTTAAAAGAGCCAGCTACAATGGTTCGCAGAAAATCCGGACTAGCGATATCTCCCCTCACTCGATTTGGTGCTAGCAGATTAGCAGCGTTAGCCGAACAAAGCGGAAAATCTGCAAATACAAGCGATTTAGTTACCAAGGCTAATAAAGAAATCTCGGCTAGGTTTGGAATTCGTAATTCCATTTTCTCTATCCGAAATACATTTTCAAATAGGGCAGAGGTAATAGATAATGCACCTGAAATTTCGGAAGTTCCAATGGATTTTGATAATCCAAGCGATCCAAACGTAATATCCCAAAAAGCAATCCTTGGTGGTATATCAGTGATTGCCAATCAGACGCAAGATGTTTCTGGGTATTCATCCACAGATGTAGATGAAGTATTAGATACCTTTTCTTCGTACATTGCTTCCGGTAGAAATGATGGAAAAGATACAGCCGGAAATGTATTAACCATCCCGGGTTCCGATGTGCCTTTAGGAAATAACGCAGTATCAAGTGTAATCAACTCAGCAGTGGGAACTTATATTCAATCGGGCGGGGCTAATGAAATAGGCGTTCCCATTTCAACTATAAATTCTATTATATCTTTTGTAGACTCTATACCAGACCCAACAGCCACTCTCCCTGCTGACACCACCCCACCTCAAGTGCTATCATACTCCCCTGCAAATGCTACAACTAACGTTCCCCAAAACACAACAATCACAATTGTATTCGATGAAACAATTGATACCTCCAGTACATCTTTAAACGCCCAATCTTCCGATGGAACCTGCCGCGGAACAGTTCAAGTTTCTGCCGATGAATTTATAAATTGTGTAGGTATGACAATCAATGCATCTTCAAACCCAACGATAAGCCTAACACCAGTTAACCCCTTACAAGGAAATTCAACTTATAAAATTCGAGTCACAACAGGACTTGTGGATATTGCCATGAACCCAGTCGCCCTGAGCACAAGCACTGGTTTTGATACAGTGGATCTAATCCAACCAACGGTAACTAGTGTTACTTCAACTACAACAAATGGAAGTTATAAACATACCGATACTGTCAATGTAAGATTAAATTTCAACCGACCTGTCCTTGTTACTGGAAGCCCTAGAATTTTACTAAATACAACTCCATCTGCTTATGCAAATTATGTTTCTGGAAGCGGTACAAATATTTTAGATTTTAGTTATACCGTTACAGGTCCTGAAAATTCCACTGATTTAGATTATGCAACCACATCCAGTCTAGAGTTAAATGGGGCAACCATGACCAATATCAATACTTTAGTCAGCGCAATTTTAACATTACCCGCTCCCAGTGGTATTGGATCTCTAGGTGCAAATAAAAATATCGTAATCGATAATACTCCGCCTAATATAAACTTTGCGCTATCTGGTAGTGCTAACTCGGAATCAATTACTTCTCCCACAATAGCGGTTAATCTAAGTAAGCCTTTTTATCTTACAACTACTATCGATTATGCGGTAACGGGAGGAACTGCGAGTGGCAGCGGAGTTGATTATACATTAGCGAGTGGAACTTTGACTTTTAATCCAGCAGTAACTACGCAGTCTATCAGTTTAAGTATAATCAACGATACATTAGATGAAACAAATGAAACAATTGTGATTACCCTCAGTAATCCATCCAACGGAGCACTCGGCACGAATTCAACGCATACTTACACAATTACAAACGATGACACTCCGCCGGCTCTCCAATTCACAACTACAACTAGCAGTAATACAGAATCAACCACAGCAGTCAATTTAGGAGTAGACCTTTCTCTCGTTTCAGGTAAAACTATTACTGTGAATTATACTGTCAGTGGTGGCAGTGCTAGTGCTGGAGGAGTTGATTATACGTTCACTAATGGAACACTAACATTTGCACCCGGTGTCACAAGTCAAAATATTAGCTTTACAGTAGCGAATGATACAATTGATGAAGATGATGAAACGATAGTCGTTACATTGTCAAGCCCTGCTAATGCAACATTTGCAGCAAACACAACGCATACATATACAATTCTAAACGATGATATTCCGCCTAACGTTCAGTTTACGCAAACAACAAGTGCTTCTCTAAACGAAACAACCTCTATCTCTACTATCGATGTAGTCCTTTCTTCTGTTTCTGGCAAAACCGTTTCAGTTTTAGTTACAGATACAGGTGGCTCGGCAACTTCAGGCTCAGATTACACTTTGTTAGGCTCTCCCATCACACTTACTTTCAGCCCGGGCCAAACAGCAAAGACAATCAATGTTCCAGTCATTCAGGATTTGCTAGCAGAGGGAAATGAAACAATTGTATTAACTCTCGGGACTTACTCAAATGTAACCGCTGGTACGAATACCAGTCATACATTCACTATTACGGACGATGATTTTTTGGTTTCTACTGCTAGCACTTTGGATTGTAATGAAAATGGGAAAATTGATCATTATAAAATAACCTTTGCCTCGACTTTAAATGATGCCAGTTTTCCTGGATATATTGCTAATGGGTTAGGTTCCACCACTACCGCTTGGTTAGTAGCTGGGTATTCTGGAGTACGACTGCGACATGGAACTGGGGTTAATTCAGTTTGTCCGGCAGAAACTGATACAGCTAATGATGATACTATTTATCTCGCCTTTAACGAGGGTGGGAGTTTTGATACGGGAGCAAAACCAGATGTAACCACAACATCCGGTCTTGGATTAACAGGATTAGCCGGAACTGCTGGAATTATATTTACAGGAAGTTTAACAGAAGCAGATGGTGCAAAACCAATAGTAACTAGCATTAGTCCTGCCGATACAACAAGTAATATTGATATACTCTCGTTTAGTTCTACTGCTGTATTTAGCGAGGAAATGAATACAAGCAGTTTTACCAATGCAAATTTCACAGTTACTGGATTAGCTGGGATTGCGGGTAACGCATCTATCGTAAGCAACACAAGTCCCATGTTTACCGCCTCTGTAAATCTTGTCTATAACCAGAGTCACACAATTAATATAACCAACATGGCTGACGTGAATGGACAAATTATGGTTCCGTTCAGTTCTAGTTTCACAACTTCGATCAAAAATAAAGTTACTGGAACCATAACAAATGGAGGAACAGGAGTAACAGTTCGTTTGACTGTAAATGGAAGTCCAGTAGACTTCAATGGAACAACCAATTATACAACTACAGAATTGCTTGGAATAGGAGACATTTACTCCCTCTTTATCTCAGTACAACCAGTTGGAAAAGTTTGTGCGTTAGTCTCTACACCTTCTAATCCTACAGGTGGAACTTTTACTGGTACAAGTGATTTAACAATAAACGTAAATTGTGTGGACGGATATTCTAATGGAAGTGGACTTACGGCAATACCACAGATTACTCTAAACATGCATCTTCTTCAGGGAAATGTTACTACATTTGCCGGTCAGGGAACTAACGGTTATCTGGATGGAACTGGAGGAGGAGCGCAGTTTAGCTCACCTATCGGAATTACATTTGACGGACAAAACTTTTTCGTTGTCGACTCTGGTAATAATTATATACGAAAAATTTCACCCGCAGGTACGGTAACTACCATTGCAGGAAATGGAGCGGTAGGAAATGCAGATGGAATCTTAGTCGCATCCTTTAATCAACCAAGAGGAATCGCGACCGATGGAACTTACCTTTATATTTCCGAAGATACTGGTAATCGAATTAAAAGAGTTCGGATTTCAAATGGATATGCAGAAACGATAGCTGGCGACAACTCGGTAGTATCTCCTACTGGAGCTGATGCCAATGGAATTGGAACCGCTGCAAGATTTAATTTACCTACAGGATTAGCCATTGAGAATAATATTCTCTTTATTGCAGATAAAAATAACGGAAAAATCAAAAAGCTAGACCTTGCAACTAAAGATGTTACTGTCCTTGCTTCTGCCTCTCCTTTAAACACGCCAGAACAAATTACCTTAGTTGGTAATTACCTTTATGTAGCAAATGGAAATGGGAATAATATTATCCGAGTAGATAAAACTACTGGAGCGATGACTGTTTTTGCTGGAGATAATTCCAATGCTCCTGGTTTTATCGATTCTGTTGGAACAAGTGCAAGATTTAATAATCCAATGGGAATAACTAACGATGGGGAAAACCTATATGTAGCAGATTATTCAAACCACTGTATTCGCAGAATCGAAATTGCAAATCAAAAAGTCAACACTCTCGCGGGTAACGGTTCGGCCGGAAATACAAATGGAACTGGTATTGCAGCAACTTTAAATAGCCCTGTTCATATCACAACAAATGGCAAAAACTTTTTTGCGAGCAATTCCCATTCCATCAGAAAAATTTCAGAAAATGGACTAATAGCTTATTATCCTCTCAAAAATGGTTTTGGATATGATTATGCAGGAAATAATACATTGACCTCCACGGGTACCCCAACTTCTACAACCGGTCGATTCAGTGAGGCTAACGGAGCCTTCACAATTGGTGCAGGTAACGGACTTAAAGCCCCTGCCACTTCAGGAACTACCAATATTTCTATTGCTGGTTGGGTAAAATGGGATGGAACTTCCGGAGGAACCAACCAGATTCTATTTTACAATGGAAGCTCTGGAACTAACGGTTTCGGATTTTTACTAAATACAACGAACCAACTCAGATGTTTATTTGGTGGTGGTTCTTCTATTGCACTTTCTCCTGGGCTTAGTCCAAATGTTTGGACACATCTCGCCCTTGTTGGTCCTACTTCCGGTGGAGGAAGTTGGAAAGTCTATTTTAATGGAAGAGAAATTCTTTCTGCAATACCAGCTCTATCTTCTCCTGCAGGATTTTTTACAATTGGGATGAATGATGTGAACGGAGAAAATTTTAGAGGTGCAGTGGCAGATATGAGAGTATACTCTCGATCTTTAAATGAAAATGATATCAATGAACTAGCACAAAGAGCGACGCAAGCAAATGTTGGGGATTCTTATAATAATGCGTCAACTGGGTTAGTACTGAACTTCCACATGGACAATGGAAGTAATAATAGTAGCAGTGCAATTCCAGATTTGGGTTTAACTGGTTCAACAGGAGCAAGTGCAATAGGAAAAGATGGAAACACAAATGGATCTAGAATTTTTGATGGATCATCCCATTATCTTTCCACAAATACTCCTTATGGAGTTCCGCCCGGTAAATCATCTAGAACTATTTGCAGTTGGGTAAAACTAGATTCCTTTCCAGCTCCAGCAAGTTGGTTTGCAATTGCAACTCATGGATCTCCCATAACCAATGAAGCATTTGGAATTGGAATATACAATAATAATCCTACAACCCAAGTCGTAATCCCCACTTGGGGAACTGACTACTTTTTTAATACTAACATTCCCCTCCACACTTGGAATCATATTTGTGCAAGCTACGATGGAACTAGTGTTGTTGCTTTTGCAAATGGAGTCCAATTAGGATCTCCTCAAAGTGCAGTTTCGATCAATACAGGTACCGCACTTTTTAGGATTGGAGCATTCGTAGACGGTGCTGCTAGTAGCAAATTCAAAGGAAGTATTGATGATGTACGAATTTATAATAATGCGTTAACCGCTACACAAATTCGCCAAATAGCAGGACAATCTCTATCTGGATTAGTGGCAAGGTATGACTTTATAGGAGATACAAATGACGTTAGTGGACTTGGTAATAACCTTTCTCCCACAAGTTTAACTCCTGCACCAAATAAATGGGGGGCTCCAAACTCATCTTTTGTATTTAGCTCTTCCAGTGTTGCTAGTGGAGCAAATCCCGCCACTTTGGCTGTTGACAATGTAAGTTTAACTGCTTGGATAAGACCAACCCAATACGATGCTGGATTGCATATAGTTATCATCAATGGAGAACCAAGTTCAACGGGATTTGGAATCCAAATAGATGGATTTACAGGGACTCTGAAAGCTATACTCGGAAACGTTAGTTCTCTTACAACAAACGCAAAAATTCCCCTAAACGTATGGAGTCATGTTGCTCTTCGTCGTTCTTCTGGAACATGGCAATTATTTTTAAATGGAGTGAGTGTTCCTAATACTAGTGGATCTGCCTCTGCAACACCTTTAACTCCTAACGCTTTAAGAGTTGGCTCTAGTCCAGCCGGTGATGAAAAATTCATTGGATCTATCACAGATGCAAGAGTTTACACAAAAGCATTAACAGATTCAGAAATACTAACTTTAAGTGGATACCATCCAATGCAAGTAAGTAGTTGGGATCCAATCTCCGCCAATAGTAGTTTAGGGGTTCATCTCCAAGCAGATTCTTTTCCAAATACAACCGACAATTCTGTAGTTGGAAACTGGACTGACAGTAGCGGAAATAATTTCCATGCAACGCAAGTTAATGGTCCATTATTTAGAGCTGGTGTAAATGGAATAAACGGAAAACCTGCCATCCAACTCAACGGAACAAACCAGTATTTTGATGCGGGTAATACATCTTTAAGCTTTAGCGGTTTAAGTGTGTTTGCCGTTGGAAGAAATAATATGAATGCTGGACCAAATTTCAGACCATTCGTAACAAAAGACGGCGGTGCTTGTATTGGAAGTCGATTTAATTTACATAGAAATACAAATAACAATGATTATTTCTTTGAAACCAATGCAGGATCTATTACCACCGCAGGAACTGTTGGGGAAAACGTTATACTTACTGCGATCAATAATGGAACCAATTTGAGTTTGAGTAAAAATGGGATTTCTCCTTCCAATGCTGGCACAAGTGCTATCAATGGAACAACTGCTTGTCCTTTGCAGGTTGGTGGAAGAACTACGGACAATCTCTTTTTCCAAGGACTAATTGGGGAGGTTTTAGTCTTTAAAGCTCCCCTCTCAGCTGGGGACAAAGATATAGTAGAATGTTACTTATCAACAAAATACAATTTACCAATTAGTCACTCTTGTCCATAAAATTTAAAGATTGATTTAAGTAGAAAGCTCATTATACTGTCCAAGAGAGTATTTATGAGCAAAGGAAATTTTATCATCCAATCTTCATCGTTTCACTCTTCTCATGTAGATTGGAAAAAACTTCCTGAAAATCCAACCATGCCACAAATTGCTTTTTGTGGCAGATCAAATGCAGGTAAATCAAGCTTACTCAATGCAATTTTAGAACGAAAAGAAATTGCAAGAGTTTCGGCTACTCCGGGTAAAACGCGACTTATAAATTACTTTCTTTTAAACAATCACTACTTTCTAGTTGACCTTCCTGGATTTGGCTATGCAAAGGCATCCAACCAAACAAGAGATGAGTTAATTGATATAATCAATGGATATTTGAATCATGTAACGACATTAAAATTAATTTTTGTTCTATGTGATAGTGCAAGGGATTTACCGGAAGAAGAAAAGAATTTAATCGAACTAGCATTTGAAAAAGAAATCAAACCAGTCCTAGTAAGAACTAAAGCTGACAAGCTAAACCAAAAGGAAAAAGCCAGACTAAAGAAAGAAACAAAATTTTTAGAAGAAGAATTCCCTGAACTAAAAATATTTACTGCGTCTACAAAAACAAAGACCGGAATCTTAGAAATGAGAAATTTACTCTTAGAATACTAAGCTAGTGTGTCTAAAGTTCTTCCAGTTCCTTGCATAAGACCTAGCTTCACAAGAGAATCACGAAAGTTATTCTGTAATTCTTTAATTTTTGTCATAAACGATCTAGATTTTTCTACTATTTCTTTATTGCGCAATTCATCTAGTTGAAGGCTAATACGACTCTTAGTTTCGCGTAACTCCTGCTCTCTCGCTGCATCTTTGATATCTGCTGCAGTTTTAAAATTTGGATTACTGTAAAATGTCTTCTTCAGAGAGAGATCAATTTCAGTCTCAATTTGCTCCAACTTTTCTTTAAGTTTACTTTCTTGCATATTGAGTCCATCACTTGGAAGCTCAACTTTTTTAATAGAATTAATATCTATTGTGTCTTCCCTTAATGCAGGAAATGCTTTCTTGGCAGTTTGGTTAGGATCTCTTATAGGCTCAGCAGTTAGAACCGAGGTCTCACCACCCACAGCCACCAGCTTACCATTTCTGTATTCATAATCAATCTTTATGTCAAGGCTACGAATTTCAGCACGGTCTCGAATTGCCTGCGATTTAAACTCGGCAACATGATCCAACTCATGTGAAATCACATGCATAACAGAAGTACTAGCTGGCGATTTTTCTAACTGTCCATGTCCAACATAGTATAATGTATCATTCTCTCTTGGCTTCTGAGAGTACAATTGACTTTGATTTTGAGAATTTATCCCTGTAGTCATCATAATAGTATCCTCGAACGTTTTTTTTCAATTAAATAGAATTTTTTTACTACATTATGCAAGACTATAGGAAAAAAGCAAGCATTTTTGAGAAAAGTATAATCTTTGACCAAAAATGCTAGATTTTATACATCCCCTCCGGCAAATTCAATAGCAAAAGCAAACGTTAATTTCTATCTTTTGCTTTTGCTAGCGACGGATTGGGATAATTTGGTGAAAACTTATTTATGGTATCTAACCATTCTATAGGGAATAATAACCCTCAGAAAGGGATTTTCGAAGTTCAGTCCTACTTGGTTCAATTTCTTTTAGAAAAGTCTTAAATTCGTATTCATTTACATTTGCTTTTTTAAGTCCCTCTCCAATACCAATATAGGTGAGAGAATCAGACTCCCAGTTCAAAATTCCATTTTTTTGGGCAATTTGCGCAAGGTCAGAATGGAATTCTTTATCAAAACCAGTTTTGTAATAAATAGCCGTTAAGTCACGGATATCCATACGATAAAGTTTGGATTCTTTTTTTCCTCCACCAGAGCTAGAACCACTGATAGATTGAAAAGACCCGGAAATACTTTGGACTGAATCGGAAAGTTTGGAAAGAGAATTCGAAGAAGTGGATATTCCATTAACTGAGGTAGAAATGGAACCAAGAGAATCGAAAATTTGGCAATTGGAAAACAACAAAATACTGATAAGTAAAATCGAAAGGGAAAGTTTCATAATAATCTCCTAAAAATCATTTTTCAAACAATAACTCTAAAATAAAATAAACTGCAATCTAATTTTTTATCCCAATTACAATTGCTTGGAATGGTTTTAGCATTACTTTTATTTTCTGTAAAGCATTATCAATTTCTAGACTGAAAATCTTCTCTCCAGTCCAGTAGTCTACCGTATCACTCAGTTTTATTTTCATTGGAATATCCAGTTCAATCCATTCATCTTTTTCAGTAGGATTCCAAACTGCAAAAAAACCTGTCTGGTTTAAAAATCCTCGGGGAAAACTATTTCCGAACATCCCAAGTGGAATAGACTTTTTTTTCTGACAGAGTTTACTTAGTTTTAGGGCTTTTTCCAGAATCTCTACCCGATCCCCTTCAATCGTAACTAAATTATCACTGACAAGTAAAATTCCACCACTCATAGCCATAATTGTAGCCATTAAAATAGTCTGGGCAGGATTCATTTTATTTTTTTCTTTTCTTACAATCAAACAATCAGGATCGTTTAACCACAAGTTTCGATGCATAAAATTTCGGTTGATAGTATTGATTAATCCTTTCTCTGTGGATAATGCATGTTTGTCTTTTAAAACCCTACGTTTGATCTCAGGATACCAAAAAGGTGTTACATCACAACCAATTCTCATTCCATCAAAAATTCCAATCGAAGGAATCAACGGTGCTCCACATCCCAAAAGAAAAGTATTTTTCCCAACGACCTTTCGGATTAATTCAAGTGCCTGTCTATATCTTTCCGATGGAGTCAAACGTTTGTTATACGGAAGTCCGGGTAATGATGCTGAAAATAAAAAGTCTAGTTTAAGATAATTATAACCGTAGTCCCTTGTAAAAGTCTTGAATAAATTTTCTAGAAATTCAATCGCTTTCGGATGAGTAACATCTAACGTATAAGTATAATCCAAACCCCAAAGAGGATTCCAAATAGCAGGAACCGGATTACCCTTATTATCCTTCAAAACTGCTTCAGGGTATAAAGTAAAGAAAGAGCTTTTTTTTCGAACTAAAAAGGGAGCAAGCCAAATCCCGGGTTCTAAACCCTGTTTTCTAATTTCGTCAGCTAAAAACTTTACTCCCCTAGGAAATTTATCATTCACGATTGTCCAATCGCCAATTTCATGTTGGTATCCATCATCAATCTGAAAGAATTCCAGCGAAAGTTTACGATTCTTAACTTCATATAAATTCGAGAGAATAATTGCCTCCGAAATACCTGTGTAATAATAATACCATGAACACCAGCCTGTAGGGACGTTCTCTTCAAATGGTTTGACTTTGTATTTTTTCCCTAAATTTTCACCGAACTCTTCGATCACTATTTCAGGTGCCTTTTCGGAATAAGGTTCATATTTTACAGACGTTAATTCAATCGGAATATTTTGTTTAAACTCAGGGGTACAATAAAAATCAAAAATAATAGAAACTGAGATTAATCGTTGTTTGTCCCATAATATCTGAAATTTTGTATTTTGGTTTCCAATTTCATTTACACCAATGATAAACCCTTTGTTTTCTGTTTGGGAGTGAACAAGAAGTAGCCCCTCACTGATAAAGTTACCCGGTTTACCCTTGTGGTCTGAATAAATATTTTCCTGTCCATATTTTAAAAATCCAAATAATTTAGGAGATATATCTTTTTCTTCGGAAGAGTAAGTAGAGCTAAAACTCCAAGATTGATAACCGTGCTGAAAAACTTTTAAGTTTGAAATAGAATCAATCTCTTCTAACTCGATTTTTAAATCCAAAATCAAAAGCCCAATAGAAGGTCTCTGGGAATCAATCCAAGCGAGACTTCCAGTATAAATCAAATTCCCTGTTTTATCTTTTTTACCGAAAAACTTTAATTCGAATAAATTTTCCTGACTTAGGTATCTATTTTCTGAGTGTTTTCGAAATTCGGAGTAGAATATTTTGTTGAAAATTTTATATTTTAATGTGGCTTTATTCATTTTGTCCTGTAAATATGGTATTATAAAAAGTACTATTTGCTTACTGTAAACTTTCACATTAAGTAAATGGTATTTTCAATATAAAATTAAGAGTATTAAGTATTTACAAATTATGCAACAAAAACAATCAACCACAAAACCTAAAGTTTTTCAAGCTGACCTAGATGAAGAATACTTCACACAATATAATAAGGATACAAAACTTGCTATTGACTGTGAGATGATGGGGCTAAATCCAAGACGAGATAGGCTTTGTCTTGTACAGATCTGTGATTCTAGCAACCGATTTAGCTTAATCCAGATTCTACCAGATCAAAAAGAAGCACCCAATCTTCAGAAACTTTTTGAAAATCCAGAGATTACAAAAATATTTCATTTCGCAAGAATGGACATGGGATTTTTGAAAGCTCATTTAGGTATAAAACTACAAGGTGTATTTTGCACAAAAATTGCGAGTAAACTGGGCAGAACATACACAGATAAACACGGGCTTAAAGAATTAATCCGAGAATTCTTTGATGTAAATATGGATAAAAAAAATCAATCGAGTGACTGGGGTAAAAAAATTCTAACCAAAGACCAATTGGAATATGCCGCTGAGGATGTACGCTATTTAATTTCATTAGAACACCAACTCACGGAAATATTAATTCGAGAAAAGAGATTAGATTTGGCGGAAAAATGTTTTGCGTTTTTACCAACTTTAATCGAACTCGATTATTTGGAACTGCGAGATATATTAGAACATTGAAAAAGCCGGTTCGACTTTTTATTTGTCAATCCTGCGGACAGGATTATTCCCGTTGGGCGGGAAAATGCGAATCGTGTGGAGAATGGAATACGATTGTAGAAGAAGTTTCCAATTCAGAGCGTTTCAGTAAACCAAACACAAAAACGAGTTTAGAACGTTATACGAAACCAAAACCAATTTCCGAAATCAACGAAGAGGATTACAGGCGTATACCTACAGGCTTTTCAGAACTTGACCATGTTCTGGGCGGCGGAATTGTTCCTGGGAGTATGACCTTAATTGGAGGAGAGCCTGGTGTAGGTAAATCAACGTTAATCTTAGAAATGGCAAGAAGCCTTTCTAAAAATAAAAAAGTTTTGTATGTATCAGGGGAAGAATCCGCAGGACAAATCAGCCTTCGCGCAAAAAGAATGGGGATTGATTCAAAGAATATTTTTATTTCATCTGAAATCTATGTTGATAATATTGCAAGTATGATCGCAAATGAAGAACCCGGTGTGGCATTCATCGACTCTATTCAAACAATTACAAGAGAGTCTTTGCCAAATGGAGCGGGAACTGTGACACAACTCCGTGAATGCTCTCAAATTCTTTTAGAAACAGCAAAAAAAACGAATATTCCTATTTTTCTAATCGGTCATATTACAAAGGAAGGAAGTATAGCGGGACCAAAATTACTCGAACATATCGTTGACACAGTATTGTATTTCGAGAGCGATAAACTAAATTACTATCGACTTTTACGCGGTATTAAAAATCGTTTTGGTGCGGTAGGCGATATAGCGGTATTCGAAATGCGAGCAAATGGTCTAACAGAGGTAAAAGACAAACACAACTTATTTATCTCGACAAACCATGAAAGTAGAACTGGCTCCATTTTATCGGTAGTTATGGAAGGAAGTCGAGCACTTTCGGTAGAAGTCCAGGCACTTGTTAGCCGCTCCTCCTACGCTCAGGCAAGAAGAACCGCAGAAGGACTGGATAATAAACGACTTGTTTTATTAGCCGCGGTGCTCGAAAAATTCATGGGACTAAAAATGGTAGAATGTGATATTTTTTGTAATCTCGCTGGAGGACTTAATATAGATGAGCCTGCACTTGATGTTGCGATCTGCGCTTCTATTCTATCTAGTTATATAGAAAAGACGGCTAAACAAAGTTATGCGGTTATCGGAGAAGTTGGTCTCTCCGGTGAAGTGCGTTCAGTGAGCCATATCAATATTCGCCTCAAAGAACTTTCTGGAATTGGTGTTAAGCACTTAATTTTACCAAAAGGCAATATCCCTGAAGTTCATATCAAAGATTTAAAAATGGAACTTCTCGGAATAGAAAGTATTCGAGAATTAGAAAAGATTTTTTAGAATTTAGTCCCACTGGGAATTAGAACTCCGGGTTACGCAGGATGAAAATTTGGTGACCTAATTGTTAGAAGGAGGTAATTTTAGTTTAGTGCCACGGGGAATTGAACCCCGGTTACCAGGATGAAAACCTGGTGTCCTAACCACTAGACGATGGCACCGAGAATGCAACATGAGTCGTTCGGGATTCGAACCCGAGACCCCTTCATTAAAAGTGAAATGCTCTACCGACTGAGCTAACGACTCTCACGTTGCTGTTGTCAGTTTTTTCAATGCACAGTGAAAGTCAAACTCTTTTCATAGAAAAAATTCTTATTTCAAAACTTTTTTATTCCTTGCATTCTCAATATTTCGTAAGTTGAAATGAGTTATTCAATCGCCAAAAGACCTGTTCTTTCCGAAATACCTAACATTAAATTGATATTTTGCAAAGCCTGACCCGCAGCTCCCTTTACTAGATTATCTAGAGCAGAAACGATAACTAGAATATTCTCCTCCACTTTAAAACTTATATCTAAAAAGTTAGAGTTTTGAATATTTTTCAATTCAATCTCTTCTGGTTTCTTTAAAATCCGAATAAAAGGCTCAGCGGCAAATCTAGAAAATTCTTTAAGGACATCTTCGGCGGAGATTGTTTTATCAAACTGAATTACAAAGGTTGATAAAATTCCTCTATACACCGGCAATAAGTGTGGGGTGAAAATGACTTTAGGAAGTTTTTTATTCATCGCATAACCAGCATATTCCTCAATTTCAGGAGTATGTTGGTGAGATAGAATTTTATAGGCTCTAAAATTTTCATAGGTATTAGTAAACGTAAATCCAATATCTTCCGTCCTCCCACCTGCCCCACTTACACCAGATTTAGAATCAATTACAATCGCGCCAGAGATTCTTTCTCGCAAATCCCCAAGCATATAAATAGGGACTAATCCTGATGTGGCGTAACAACCCGGATTAGAAACAAAATCAGAGCCTTTAATTTTATCTCGAAAAATTTCAGGAATTCCAAATACAACTTTTTCCATCAAATGAAAAGATTCATGTTTTAACCCATAGAATTTTTCGAAAAGTTCCTTATCATGAAGACGATAGGCGCCAGATAGATCAACAACCTTATGCCCTGCGTCGAGTAACTTAGGAGTCATGGAAAGAGAAACTTCATTAGGAACAGTAAGGACAACCAAACTACCTTTGGGAATTTCATCTTCGTGAGTTTTAAAAACAAGATCTTTTTTTAATCTGATATTCGGAAATACTTCTGAGAGTTTTTTTCCAGCTGTTTTATTGCTTGTGATATGGGCAATTTCGATTTCAGGATGATTTGCAAGAAGACCTACTAACTCTCTTCCCGTTAGCCCCCCACCCCCAATTATAGAAACTTTCATCGTTCACTCCTTGTATAAATTCATTGTCATTAAAGCCAATAATCCAAACTTGTATAGATAATGAGTTTGAAAAACATTTTATTAGTATTACTATCCCTTACTAGCTCTGCCTTATACTCGGAAAAATATGGTTCCTATGATATTTCTTTTACTCATCCTGTGTCAGCCGGAATGGCTTCTCTAGGAATCGGATTTAATAATCCGTCTTCTAGCCTTTACAACAACCCTGCTTTTCTTTCCTCTAGTTCAAAGTACGTTGTAGATGGAGGAATAGGGGTTTCCGCAAATCAAAAAAAATTCAGTCCAGGAATGCCTACCTCTTTCGGATTCTATATTCCTTCTACAGAAAATTTCGGCTGGGGATTAAACGGAAAACAAGTATTCTACCAAAATTTTCCGGGAGGATACGATCGAATGTCCGCATATACGTTTTCTTTATTTGGAAGTTATAAAATTTCAGAAAATTGGAATATTTCTCTTGGAGTTGGACCTAGTGTAGTATTTAGAGCTGGCTACCAATCGAATTATTCAATCGGTGCAACTGTCTCGGTCTCCTACCAAAATAAAAATCATACGTTGGGAATTTCTGGGCAGACAATAGGAAAATTTCGTCTCGAAGGTTACAGGGACGTAGACGCACTCAAGGAAAGATTACCGGAAATTGCTGGACTTGGGTACGGTTACAATTGGGGGCAAACTTTATTTTACCTCGAAGGACGAAAAATTTTTTGGGAGAAATCCACTTTCGATTTAAATAATGAAAACTCCAAACCGAACTTAGACCGAGGACTAGGAGCAGAAATAAAATTAAGTTCCGGAATTCAGTATTCGATAAAAGAATCACGAATGCAACTTAGAACAGGAGTCGAAACAGGCGGATTCTATGATGAAAAAGGACTTAACCGTCGTGCTGGAGGGATCGCGATAGGCGCAAGCTGGAACTATAAAAGTGCTGATGAAGATGAGATGATTAGTATTCATCTAGCACTTCTAAATTATTCTATCTTTTCCAATAAAGGAGGAAGACTACCAGAATCTTTACTATTTTTATCGGTGAGTTATATCTTCTAGTTTTTTATTTCGTTGGTTCTTTTCTAGGTACTCCGTTAGCCTCATGACGAAATTTAGAGACACCTATATAAACAGACTTACGAACACGGTTGATTCCGCCGAGCGGTTGATGGTCTGGAAGTGAGTGCCAAGGAGTAAATGACAAGTTTTCGCAAGCTTCCATTTGCTCAGGAGAATCGAATTTTTGTTTGTCGATTCTGATTGTTGCAACTTTGACAAAAGGAGAAACTGTCTCACTCCACTCTTCTGCCGGATCTTCTACTGGCATAGTAATTGGATCAACCTGTGGTTGTACCATAAAATCAAAACAGGCTTCTTTCTCACCCAAGTGTTTTACCATTACATCTTTGAGGTAATTCGGTGTTAGCTCTACTGGCATTTCTGGATTAAAATTATCGCAAGGTCTTGCAGAATATTTTACAGCTGCATTTCCTAGTTTATAAGGTGTTGTGCTAAAATATTTTATACCAAGTGGAGAAGGAACTTTCAAGCCACGTAACGCCCGAATTTTACTTATCGCTCCAAATTGTCCGCTAAAAATTAGATGTCGGAGAGGTTTCTTCGCGAATGCCGCTTCAAATAAATCTAAATAATCTTGCGGATCACCAACAGGAAGAACTGGGTGGCTAATCACTAGAAAGTCCTGAGTCTTTTCTTTCTTTTCATCTTCGAGTAACTTATCTCCGTCTACCCCCATGAGTTTGATCGCCATACCACGAATATCCCCTTCCTTATCATCTTTAGGCGGAGTTCCGCCATTAGAAAAACGAACCCAAATCGGATAAGTCTTTGGTTTCGAAAAAACTCCAAACTTCATTGTGGCGGGAACTGAATTATCAACAGTAAAAGATCCGGAAACACAACCGTGGTGTTTGGGATGCGCATCTCTTAGAGCTTTTCCGTTCACCTTCGCATTTTCTTTCACTGAATTTAAAGTCAGCTCTAGTGTACGTTTGGCAATTTCTTCTTCATTCGCCTTTGGATACTCTTTTCCTAATTCGGTTTCTTTTGGAATAGTAACCTTCGGACTAGAGCAAGTTATACTCACAAAAATAAATAGGAGTAAGATTATATATAGGGTTTGCAATTTGAATTGGTTTATTTTCATATTGCTATACATCTAGAATCAAAGATAATGAGTCAACCTATTTCAGAATTTTTACGGAGTATTTTATATACCATTGAGTATGGAAATATTACATCATAATCAAATTATCCGCAACCCAGACTACAATTCTAATGAACGTAAAAATTTCATTTTTCAAGGTAAAATTCTTTTATTTGAAAATTGTAAATTTGCAAAGTTGTTAAAGGATTTTGCAGTGAGTTTCCTCAAAGAAAATCTAAAAACTGAAGATTTACAAAACTTTGAACACCAAGTTTCAAAAGATGAATTCTATAAAATTCTATCTACACTGAAAAAAACATTTTCGAATTTACAAACAGCTAAAATTTTCATAAAAGATATTTTAAACGAGTTAAATTTTCCAATCAAAAATACTTACTTCGACTTACTGCGGCTAAGAAATATTACCTCTTACATGCATTTAGTAGAAGACGCAAAACCGGCATTTGCCATTCATCGAGATACATGGTATGCAAACCCAGAAACACAAATCAACTGGTGGATTCCCCTCTTCGATGTAAATGCATACGACACGTTTGCCTTTTACCCCAAGTATTTTACAAAAGCTGTAAAAAATAATTCCCATGAATTCAATTATGATATTTGGAATAACACAGGCGGATTTCAATCTTCCTTAGAAAATAGAACTAGAATATTTCCCGAGTTAAAGGAAAAAATAGATTTTACTGACGAACTTAAAATTTCCTGCCATGCCGGAGACTTATTAGTATTTTCAGCAGCTCACTTACACGGCACAAGACCTAATACCACCGGGCAAACAAGATTTAGCCTCGATTTTCGGACTGTCGAAATAGACGATATACTAGGTGCCCCCAGTGTTGATAATTTTTCGAAAGGCTCGATCTTTAAAGATATGATTCCGATAAAAACTATTTTTTAAAAGAATCTAAATTTGTTCCTACAGAACATTTTTCTCCTAAAAAAAGATTTTTTCTGAGAAAACTATATTTTTTTCGCACAAAGTGAATCTTTTTAAACCCATTAATAGTATGGTAACTTTTCAAAATAAAAAAACTTTTCGTTTCGATAAACTCGATGAAACCGATAAAACTATTTCCACTCTTCTCATACCCGATCATTTGATAGAAGATTTGAAAAAGAAAATAATGGAACACGGAAATAGTCTTGTCGTTTATCTCCGTAACCTTCTCTGGGTTTACCGAATTTTTACTCACTCCGGGATGATTCCGCCACCTAGGAAAATCAAGACCGAATACCAGGATGAAGGTCTTAATCTGAAGCGCGTAAGTTTTCGCGTAAATAATGCAGATTGGGTTGAACTTGGGGAACTGGCTCTCGCATTTGGTAAATCTCGCTGTTGGATGTTTACCTACCTACTGGAACTTGACCTACTAGGATTATGCGAAATCTTATCGGAGTCGGGATTGAGTAACGCAGTTCCTACCACCACCAAATTACGACTACGAGTTTCTCTGTCGGTCAGAAAGGTTTTTCAGGACTTTGCACGAAATTACCACGTCCGAGTATAGCAAAAATACAAAAAAACACTTACAAAGAACAGATTCTATTTCAAGCATACAAATTCCGTGGGCAAGCTATGTCCGGAGAAAGCATTTTATTCTTCAAATATCCCTTTCATATCCGGAGGTTCTTCTGCACGGATAACAACCATTTTACCCGTAAATGGCTGAATAAATTCTAGCGTATGCGCATGTAAGGCTTGCCTTGAAATACTAAATTTACTTTCACAAAAACCAGTCTCAATAAATTGTAAAAATATATTTTCGTCGTAACCGTAAATTTTATCGCCTACTACAGGATAGCCGATAGAATAAAGAGTCGCGCGTATCTGATGGATCTTACCGGTATGAGGAAATGCGAATATCTTTGAAATCCCATTTTTTGTTTCTAAGAGAGCAAAATCAGTATTTACCGCCCAAAGAGAAGTATAGTCTTTCTCGTAGGAAAATTTTTTCCTTTTACGAATCTTGGAATTTTCATCCTTAGATAAATACCCCTTAGCAGAGAGTTTTTCAGGAAACAAACCTTCTACGTAGGAAATATAAGTCTTTCCGATTTTTCCAGTCTCGAATAATTTTCCAAGTTTAGACGCGGCTTCAGACGATTTACCAAATAAAACAATTCCAGAAGTTTCTCTATCTAAACGATTTACTATAAAAATTTCATCAGGATTAAAATTTGACTCAGCTAGTAAAGAAGTTAGATTATTTTTTTGATAACGTCCTGCTGGGTGAACTGGCAAGTTTCCCGGTTTATTGACGGCAAATAGAAATTCATCTTCGTAGACAATGGAAAAATTTTTATCCACCTCTGGCTCAATAAAATCATCGATTGAAAAAGAGATTTCATCATTTAAATTTAAAATGAAATTAATATCAGCCTTGTTTTCATTGACTAAAATATTTCCTTCTATAATTTGATTTTTCCATTCCTCTTGCGAATAATACGTATATTTCTCTGAGAGAAAGGTTACTAAGTGTTTGCCTATATCAATCGGTTTTATTTTATATTGAAAGTTCATTCAATAATTATTTCTTTTTCTTTTCCGAGTGATCTAAAATCATAGGACCAACCGTTCGCCCATGAATAAATTGCTGGATGACTGGACTTGGAGATGCTTTTAGCTCACTGACAGTTCCGCAAAATATCGCTTTGCCTTCATATAAAAAAGTAATCCTATCGGCAATCATATAAGCACTTTCCATATCATGAGTTACGACAATAGAAGTAACATGAAGTTCTTTTTTTAAGCGCAAAATTAGTTCATTGAATACATTAGACATCACAGGATCAAGTCCCGAGGTAGGCTCATCGTAGAGAAGTATTTCGGGATTAGTCGTTAAGGCACGCGCAATACCGGCACGTTTTTTCATTCCCCCACTGATATCTCCGGGCAAATTATCCTTAGCCACAATTAGATCGAGCCACTGTAATTTTTCCATTACATTTTTATGGAGTACATCCCCTTTAGAAATTTTATGTTCCCTAAGAGGTAAGGCGACGTTTTCATAAACACTAAGCCAGTTAATAAGAGCACCTGATTGAAACAGTACACCCATTCTAGCTCTGAGTCTTTCTCTCACCTTTTCTTTGGAAAAAGAAATAGATTCTCCAAAAATTAAACAATCTCCTTCATCCGGAGCCACAAGTCCGGTGATATGTTTTAGAGTTACAGATTTTCCAGTTCCAGAAGGACCGAGGATAACCATTGTTTCTCCCTTCTTGACCGTGACGTCTACACCTTTTAGAATCTTTCTGGTTCCAAAAGTTTTATGCACATTTCTCATTTCAATAATTGGAGTTTCACTCATAGGTCACCTATAAAGAATAGCGGTTAATACATAACCAATAAATATAACTAATAGGAATGAGGTTACTACTGATTCTCTAGTAGCACGCCCTACCCCGATAGCACCGTTAGTCGCTCTAAGCCCGTGAGAACAAGCAACTATTGAAACTGTGATTCCAAATACTAAACCTTTTAAAAGTCCTACATATAAATCTTTTAGTCCCGGAACAGATCCAACTCGTCTTAATACATCATTAAAATAAACCTGATATTCTACACCTAATTGAAAATGCCCAACGACAGATCCTCCAAATACTCCAAGGATACTGGAATAAATACAAAGCACAGGAACCATGAGAGAAAATCCAAGGACACGAGGCATTACCAAATAACGAACGGGGCTAATCGACATTACCTCAAGAGCATCAATTTCTTCTGACACTTTCATTGTTCCAATTTCTGCTGCAATGGCAGACCCAACCGAAGCAGACAAAATGAGAGCAGTCATAAAGGGAGACATTTCGCGGGTTAAAGTAATTGTGAGGAGAAGACCAATTTGCCCCTCAGCACCAAAGTCCTTTAGACCAAGACCAGCATTGAGCCCCATAATCATTCCAGTAAACACAGCGACAATAGAAACCACAAAAAAACTGCTGATCCCTGCGGTGAACATTTGCTGAACTATTTCATTTCGCTTAAAAAAAATCGCTCTAAATTCAATGACTGTTTGAAAGAGCAAAACAAGCGTATACCCCGCACCATAAATCGACTCTTTGATTATTTTACTTAGACCCATTTTAACCCTAACCTAATCATATAGAGATAAACCATAGAAACTGTAAATTTCTTTTTTCTTCGACTCTTTCATATCCCAAAAAACCGTATAGAATTTTCCAAGAAGTCCTTTCCTTCTCAAGCGATAGATCAATAAGAAAAGGAACATAAAGATGAAATTCATCCTCTGACCATCTCTGCGTGTAAAGTCTCATCATGAGGGAAAGGCGTTTTTCTCCATTGATAAACTTTTTATACTCCACAATAGAAACAAACGGATCCCAAATTCTTTCCAGTGTGGTAGAACGAAGTGGAAAAAGAGAAAGTGTATTCCAAAAAAGATTTCCCTCGGAATCTTTATGCCATTTAAAAATCGGCCAGACTTTATAATAAGTATCTGTTCTCTCTTCTTTTACGAAATACTTTTCCATATAATAAAAAAATGGAACTAAGTAATACGAATCGGATTTAACTCCATAAGTATCAGTTCTCATGTGAACATAGAGTGGAGTAATAAAAGTAAACTCCTTACTGGCAAATCGAGAGTATCCGTAAAAAGGAAAAAAGATATGTTTACGATAATCTTTAGTATTAGAGTAACCATACTGAAATAAAAAGAACAGAAAATTGTAATTAACCTCGCTAGTCTTTCTATCATATCCGTACCCGGCTAAGCCTCCCAGAAATGGAAGCCATAAAAAACTACGACTTTTCATATTTCCATAATGCGAAGATTTAAAATTGTAAAAAGGAAAAAAGAAGGAGTAAGAAGTTGGTTCTTTTTTATCCATAAAATCTCTTCCCCATTGAATGAAGGGCCAGAGCACTGTATAATGTTCAAACTTTGCGATATGAGCCTTTTTAGAATAAAACGGAAAAAATCTGTATTCACTTCGGATATCAGAAGAACCCCAAACAAAAAAAGGCCAAAGAAAACTCCGCGCCTTAAATTCTTTATGACTCCAATCAACATATAACGGAAATAGAAAAAAATTCACTTCCCCCCAAGAAAGTTTCGATTTCATTTTCCCATAAAAAGGAAAAAACGCCACATAACGATCCTTATCCGTTTCTCCCCTTCCCCATTGAAATAAAGGAGAGAGCACCAAATCAGAATCATCCCCTGTATCATCATGCAAAGTGCTGTCATGAGAAAATATAAATAAAAAAGTCCACCTATCCCAATGATTCGTTCGCTCAGAATAATAGATTGGATACAGAGAAGTTTTATAAGTATGCGCTCTTAAATCATCGTGGTAAGTAGAATAAAAGGGACGGAGGATTCTTTCATTTTGCCCCTTACGCCATTCTTTTTCATAAAAAACCCAAAACTGCCAGTAGTCCGCTGGATATTCCCCGTGAGGATAAGTAGGAAGTTTCGCATCAATGGAGAATGTGATGAATAAAAAGAAAAGTATTTTTAAAAGGGTTCGCACTGAAAGGTAAATTTAGACAGATGCTAAAAACAGGCAAGAAAAATAAAAAATATGGAGCTTATCGGGATCGAACCGATGACCCTCTGCTTGCAAAGCAGATGCTCTCCCAGCTGAGCTAAAGCCCCTTTATTATGGGCCCAACAAGATTTGAACTTGTGACCCCTCGCTTATCAAGC
>JAGOHK010000079.1 GCA_017996175.1 Leptospiraceae bacterium | reverse complement strand
ATATTTTCAGGAATTTCATTGATAAGTTTCAAATTTTTATTTTTAATTAGAGGCTCAGATAATTTTATAATAAGATTTGTAATCGAATAAATATCTACCGGCTGTAAATGAATTTGTAACTCCTTATGTTTGAGTTTTGAAAAATCTAAAATATCATTCACAAGGGATGCTAGGCGTTTACCGCTAGAAATAATCAGTCCTAAATTTTGAATTGCCGACTTAGACATTTGCCCCGAAACCCCATCCAGAAGAGATTCTGCAATTCCGATAATTCCATTTAAAGGGGTTCTCAGTTCATGGGAAGTATTAGAGAGAAAATCATTTTTTAATTCGTCCGTCTTTTTTAAAGCTACCGCCATCCTATTAAAATCATCTGCGAGTTCTCCGATTTCATCCTTACTTTTAATATCTATCTGGTGATCTAAATTTCCTGTGCGAATTGTTTCTACACCTGCTTTTAAAATCTGGAGTGGTTTTGTGAAATAATTAGAAATAAAAAAAGTAAATATTATAGAAATAAGGATAATAATTGCGCTATAGATAATAATTTGTCTTTGGATGTTATCAACGTGGTGAAATAGTTCTTGTTTATCGAAATCGAAAATGGCTGCGCCAATTCTCATTTGCCCCTCTTCATGTTCAATGAATATCGGATAGGTAAATCGTAATAAAATAGATTTTTCGGTCTGTAACTCTTTGTAACTTAATTGAGTAATTTCCTTAATATAATCAATTTCAGATTGAGAAATTTTTTTCCCTTTATTGTTGTCAATCGTACCCTCCACATAGATCCCGTCTACATTTATGATGTCTATACTTTTTAGTCCACGAATAGATTCAGTATCCATACCGTGAATTACACGATCAGTTCCTTCGTAAGTTGAGTTTACGAATAATTCTTCTTTTGCGACATTGGAAATAATTTCAGAAAGACTCTCGCATAACGAATATGCATTTTCGACAATAATTTTTTGACTAGTTACAATAGCTAACCAAGCAAGTGGAAGTAGGGAAACTACAAGTATGAGGAAAATAATTGTGACTAGTTTATATTTTATTTTCATTTTAACAATTCACAACCTACTAGTTTTTCTTTTCTACATTTTATTAACTTTTCATAAGATTCTTTTTTTAATCTGGATAACCGCAAGTATTCAGTCGCAATTTTATTATCAGGATCAAGAAGGAGCACATTATCAAAAATTTCAATAGATTTTGGATATTTTCTAGCGTTGTAAGCCGCTAGCCCTTCTTGGATATAGTTATTCGTCTTTCCATTTTCAATTCTTCGAAGTGTGGCTAATTCCTCTTTTGCTTTTGTATTTGTTGGAAAAACTTTCGTAGCTTCTAAGTATTTCCTAATGGAGTTAAATATATCGGCTTTTTTATAAAGTGCAGTTGCTTGAGTTCTAATTTCTTCACTTTCTGACAGGATAGCATTGTTATACCGCTCTTTAATCTCATTATTTTCTGGATAAATTTGAAGAATTTTTCCATAATAATCTGCTGCTTTCTTATACTCCTTCTTCATCCAAGCAGTCTCTGCCTGTAAATTCATTTTATCAAATTCATCTTTGTTTAAAATATACCTGATTTTTTTTTGGTAATACTTTGCGCTCTCATTTGTAGCATCAGCTTTTAAAAGTTTGGAAAAAGCATTACTTGCAGATTGATATAAACCTTTATAATACAAGTCGATTCCGAGACTCATCAGTTTATCAGCCTCAACTTTATTTAAAACTGTAACTGGAATTTGTATTCCTGAAGACTTTGCATAAGCCTGGTTTAAGTAAAGCCTACGACTTTCTGGAACAGCAACCGGACCTATATGACATTTAGTTTTTTTTTCTAATATATTACTCCCTAATTTTCCAGTCTGCTCTCCTACACTTGTATAGTCGGGGATAATGGCAAACGTAGCACCCAAGTCAACTAACGCGGGAAAATAAGCCATTAAAATAATTCCATTTTTTTTACAGTATTCAGATATAGCAGAAAAATTCTCTTCTCCATAAACTGGATCAGGAACTAACAAAAACGCATCAGATCCTTCTATTAAAGTGGCGAATGTTTCCGCAAACTCTTCATTAGACGTAACTGAAGATGAATTTAAAATTAATTCCTGGTATATATCTTCATATTCGCCTTCCAGTATCATATATTTTGCTTGATTGGTACTATAAATAGAATACACTTTCTTTGCTTCCGGTTTTATTTCTTTTAGAACTTTAAAGTATTCTTCAATTGGGATTTCTAAGTCGTATCCACAAAGATTTTCCTTAGTTTCAAATAAAGTTCTAGAAGAATTTACAAAAGAAAATAATATTGGGGTATCTCTCAGCTCTGCGATCGCAGCATTGGTAGCTTCTTTCCCGAATGTAACTATAAATGGTTTTTTAGAGTTTTCATATTCTTCAAAAAAATTTTTTTCCTCTTCGTCCCTAGTTTGAATATCTTGTAAAAAAACAACTTTTGATTTACCTTTATAAGAAGATTGAAAGCCTGTAATTCCTTTCATATAAAGAGCATTCGTAGATGAAACCAAAACTACGATTTCTGCCTCTGAATTTGGAAATAAATTTAAGGATATTAAAATAAGTATTGCAGTTAAGTAACGGAAACAACTGCTTAATATTTTTTTTTTCTCTCTTAAAAAGAATGGCGGTTTATTCTGAGTATTCCCTTCTTGATTCATTGTATTTCCTTATCAAAACGTTAGTGTTAAACTAATTAGATAGTATCTACCTGGTTGTGGCAAAATGGAACTTCGATAATCTAAAGATCTTTCCCAATACATATTTCCAGCACCAGCATATTCGACACCAGGATGTAAAAAAAACTGGTTTAGCATATTATAAATTCTAAGCGTAAGAAATCCATAAGTCTCAAAATTAACAGTAAAAGCTCCATTTAAAAGAAAATAAGGATCTAGTTTAATTCCTTGATCTCTTAATGGGTTTGTTGTATAAAGCCCTCTTTGTCCAATATAATTTCCTCTGAGGTTAATATTGAATTTCCCATAAAGTGGAATATTGATTCCTAAATTGAATTTATTTCTTGCAATGTCTCCTGAATGATAGTATTGCCGATTTCTGGGAAGTGGAATTTGTGTATCTGGATAGATTAAATTGTC
This sequence comes from Leptospiraceae bacterium, assembly GCA_017996175.1. Lineage (GTDB taxonomy): Bacteria > Spirochaetota > Leptospiria > Leptospirales > Leptospiraceae > UBA2033. Next base: position 19,918 of record JAGOHK010000079.1, on the reverse strand, counting down.
ATAAATCGTTTCATATTTTCCAAATACTGTTTTACCATTTTGTAATTGGAAAGTCTCACGGTTATATGTCATACTATTCAATGATTCTGTAAAAGTGTAATTAAAAAATAAAGAAAGTTTGTCAGATGTGGGAAGAGGATTTTTGAAATAATAATTAATTTTCCATTCTACACCATAGATTTTTTTACCAAATATACTCTGCGTGTCTAGTTCAATGACTCTGTCATATTTACTATAGTAACTATTAATTTCGTTGAAGAAATTTTTCCCCTGTAAAATCCAAATAATTTCACCTGAACGAATTTTTTCTGGCTTTAAATAAGGATTAGCAGTGCCGCCTAACGTTAGTCCCCCATCCCCGTAAAGTTGTGCCATAGTTGGTTCCTGAAATGCTTCGCCGTAAACTAATTTTAAAGACTGCATTCTAGTATATTTATAAATAGCGGATACTCTCGGATTAATCGTAGCTCCATAAATAGAGTTCCTATCTTTCCTGATTCCTGCGCTGAATCTAAATTTATCTATATCAACTATCGCTTGTGTATAACCACCTAAGTCCTGAATGGATGCTGTATTTAAAGGGCTTTGCTGATTGGATGGCATTGGAGCTATTCGTAATTCTGTGTCAGTAGAGGATACTACTGCGTAACCATCAGGGTATCTTTCAGTATCATTTGGAAGCGATGTACTGAATACATTATAGTATCCAGCAACATCATACTGCTTGCTAAGTAACCTATGAGTGAAATTAATTCCACTATTCAATTTTAAATTTTTAGTAAACTGGTATTCTAAAATTTGGTTTACTCCGGTAGCTTTGTTGATGGATGACCAATTCGTATTACTTACATAACTTGGATCATCCTTTGTTTCTCCAGGATATGCTTCTGTCCAATCTCCTTGAATATTATGGTGCCTATCGTATATTTGAGTGAGGCTTCTAAATTTACTTCCGATATTTTTTTCATATTCGGCATAATATGTTTTTGCGTCATAACCCCATGTAGAATTATTTTGTACTTGATCGCCGGCGTAAGTCGGTCCAAAACCTTCTTTGGTATTGTAAAAAATAATGCCGACTTTGAAACCTTTGTAAAGAAGACTAGCCAACATACCATTGTTTAAGGAAGGATCGTAGTATTTTCCAAATTTTGTTCCATTGCTAGAATAATCTAATGCAGGTCCCCAAATGGCAGGGTTACTAAAATAATAATTATTCGAGTAACTATCCAATTTCCTAGTTGATAAATCTGGTTCTTTACTTTTAAAATATCTAAAAGAAGCTGAATAACTTAGTTCTCCCGCTTTTCCGGTCACTGTAGCGTCTATCGCATTTGTATCAAAACTTCCGGTTTGCAAAGAAACATTAGTATTCATCCCATCTTTTTTTAATTCAGTTCCATTCTTAGTGATAATATTTATAATCCCCTGCGATGCGTTAGGTCCATAGACAACAGAAGAAGGACCGTATAGAACTTCTATTTTTTTTATTCCAGTGATGGGGAATTGTCTAGATAAAACTACATGTTGGTACCAGAGTTCATTTTGTGGTTTGCTATCTATTAGAAATAAAATTCTTTGTCCACCTTCAGTTCTGTAACCACGCATAAATGGAGTTATATATGTTGAAGTATTCGAATCAATTACATCAAATCCCGGAAGGTCGCGAATGATTTCGGGTAAGCTAGTGTAACCTCTACTTCGGATTTCCTCTTCCGTGACAACTAAGATTGTAGCTGGAGCATCAAAAATACTTTCCTTACTTCTAGAAGCGGTTTCTACCTCTTTACCTGCCATAATATCGAAAGTATCTTTTTTAATTGCCTCTTTTCCTGAATCGGGTAATCTGAATTGAAATTTTTTCGAAAGCGGTTGGTTGATTAAATTGTCGTTAATTCCTTGGTGTTGAACTTTTTTTTCAGGGTTTAGTCTGAGTTGAATTGGTAATTTTTTTGAAACTTCTTGGATTCGATTGTTATCTAATCTTTCAATTTCTGCCGGATCATATTCTATTTTGGAACCAGATTCAAAATCAAAGGAAGCACTAGTTGCATCGATGATAACACCTTTTTCGATAGAATAAACTTGAGTAAAAATATCTAAAGGAAATTTCTTTGACTTTCGGTAATACCCAGTAATATGCAAACTTGCACCAAGATTTTGAGCTTCTTTTAAAGACTCCTCTAAGTTACCTCTAATAACTTTTACTTCTAGATTATCTTTTTCTAATTCAATTCGAATTTCTTGTAATAATCTATCTTCCAAAATTTGATTTTTTTCTGAGTCAAAAGGCTCAAAATTAGAGATAGTAATCAATTCCTTTGAAAAAATAGAAAGCGGGAGTAGAAGTAAAAAATATAAAATAATCCATTTAAAATATTTCTTCATATACTATATATTTCTCGCAATAAATCTTTTTAATAATAGAAAGAACCAATGAAATCTAAAGCAGATTACACTTGATAAAACACCTTATTTTATGCAATCATTTTTATCACCCAAGTTTTCAGTAATTTATTAAAGCAGCTCTCAATATCCCATTTATTAGATTGTAAACACTAACAGTATTTAAACCAAATCCATAGGATCAATATCTATTTCCAAATAGACGTTAGACGCAAGAGTAATGCTCTTAATATCACGGATAATATCGCGTAACTTTTGAAGAGAGTTTGTTTTTATGACAATATGGTTTCGAAAATTCGAATCTATTTTATAAAAAGGTGCGGGAGCAGGACCAAGAACAATTATATCTTTCAAACCGGCTTTTAGAATTTTAGAATCCAATTCTTTCTTGATAAATTCAATTGCCTCCGCCGATTTAGTTTCAATTTTAGAACGAGCGAGAAGCCGAATGAGTCTACAAAACGGAGGATAAAGTAGATCTCGGCGAACTAGAATTTCATGCTCAAAAAACTCATCGTAGTTTTGTCTTGTGGCAAATTGAATGACAGGGTGAGAACTATTTGATGTTTCAATGATGACTTCGCCTTTTAATTCCGACCTTCCAGCACGTCCGGCAACTTGGGTTAATAGCGAATAAACTCTCTCACTTGCGCGAAAGTCTGGAAGCCCTAGACCAGTATTTGCGTTAACTACACCAACTAACGTCACATGTGAAGCATCTAAACCTTTCGCTATCATTTGCGTTCCTGTAAGTATATCAATCTTACGCTCAATCAAACGCCCTATTACATCCGTTAAAATTTCTTTGTTCTTAGTTGCATCTTGGTCTAGTCGTTCAATAATTGCAGTAGGAAATTTTTCGAGTAAATATTCCTCTAACTTTTGTGTGCCAGAGCCCATTAGTTCGACTTCTCCATTCAAACGATCACTTAGCTTCGCATAACTTTCATAATACCCACAGAGATGACAGACCGCCTTACCCTTATTGTGATAACAAAGATTAGTTGAACAGTTAGGACATTCCAACATTTTTTTATCAGTTTTTGAAAAGATAAGAGGACTATGCCCACGACGATTTAGAAGAAGAACTACTTGTTCTTTTTTATCCAGTCTTTGTTTAATTTTAAAAAGTAAAGTGTCACTAATTATATCCTTATCATCTCTTTTTTCTTGGAGAAATACTTTTGAGAGTTCAGCCGATTTCGCCCTTTCTTTCATTGTATGAAATTTTAATTGTCCACGTTTGGCATAATAAAAAGATTCTATTGCTGGAGTTGCAGAGCCAAGCACAACCACACTAGAAGTCATCTTAGATCTTTGCATTGCAATTTGTCTTGCATGGTATCTTGGATTCGAATGCTCTTTGTAAGAACCGTCGTGTTCTTCATCTAAAATGATAAGTCCGAGATTTTTTACAGGAGCAAAGATGGCACTGCGGGTACCAACGACTATCCGCTTCTCACCTGATAGAACTTTTTGGTAATTTCTAAACTTCTCTGAAATTTTCATCGCCGAATGAAGCATCGCGAGTTGTTTGCCAAAAATTAATTCTAATCTTTTTAAAATCTGAACTGTCAAACTAATTTCGGGAACAAGAAGAATTGCCGACTTATCTGTATTAGCCAGTAAATCGTTCATCAAGTGAATGTATACTTCCGTTTTGCCGCTGCCTGTGATTCCGTAGAGAAGATGAGTAGACTCCTTTCCAAAATCAGAACGAATTTTTTGATAAGCAATTTCTTGTTCGCTATTTAACTTTAATAACTTTGATTCAACGGATACATCTACTTTTTCACTACTTATATTTCTTCGTCCTGTAGGAATCATTTTATAAAGGGATTCTCCAAGGGTAGAAATATAAAAATCCTTCATCCATTTACCGAGTTCAATTTGGTCAGATGTGATTACGGGTTGTTTATCCACAACTCGTTTAATTGGTTTCGTTTTATAATTTGGTATTAAAGAATGAATCTCTACTACCACACCTTCCATTTTCTTATTTCGAAGTTCGATTTCTACTCGTTTGCCTACTTCTACATTTTTCATTCCGAATGGAATTTCATAGGTAAGAGTATCTTCCTCTCGTATAGGGAGGTTAATGGCAACTTCTGCGTATTGTATCAAGGAAAACCTAAATGAGTTTTAAACCCAGTTAAATGCTCTACTAGAGAAAGTTTGACTTCATCCTCCTCTTTTTTCGCCTGTTTGAAAACATCAGATGATTTGTTAGCCTCTAACTTTTTTCTCTTTTCTTCTAAGGAAAAAACTCCTTCTGGAGAACGGATTACAATAGTAGGTAATTCAATACCACCGAAAGATAACGGTTCAATCTTTCCTGTTTTTTCCTTTGCTTTTTCAGTACCTAAACGAAGAACTGCTGCCGAGCCCATGAGGATAATACCTTTTACCCCGTATTCCTGAATGGTATCTTTCACATGCATATCACATGCATCCATTCTTGCCGACCAGTCATCTAAAGAAGAAACATTGTGATTAAAAGTACAAGCTGGATATTCTTGAAAATAAAATTCTTTTGAACTAAATCCAAATACTTTTTTTATTAGTCGATCAAATAGATCTTCTGATTCTCTGGTTCGAAGGGTTAAATTGGGATTTGACTTAGTTAGAGCGGGGTGTCCTTTTCTGAATTCACTGGTATAGTGTAAAACTAAAACAGGTTTAGTTCCTTTTTGCGCAAAATTACGAATAGCCCCCAATTTTCTAGGACAGAGTTTGCAAGAAAAATTTTTATCCAATTGAGTAGGCTTTATAGCAGATTGAATATTTGTTTTAACCAAAGAATCAAACCTTAAATTCCACTTTAGGTTGAAATCATTTGGATTTTTCTCGAAATCCAATTTATAAATTTCGAATTCATTTTCTCCTAACAAAAAGGAAACATCTGAAAGTATAGAAGCAAAGTCTTTAAATACGTTTGATGCCATCGGCTAACCTTATTTTACCTTTCCAAGTCCACTCAAGATTTCACTTTCATAATTTTCTTTGAATCCATTTCCAGAAGCTAAATTAGCAATTAATTTATTATTGTATAAAAAAAAGCATGGTTCCTCTGTATTTGTTTTAAGACAAACTTCGCCTAACGCATTTTGTGTCCAAGTTCCTTTTATATTAATACCGCCACAACCGGAATCATCTCCACCAGAAAACAACCAACCAGAGAAATATCCATTTTTCTTAATTTTTAAATGGGAAAATTCTTTTCCACATTTCCAGTCCCCTTTCCATATACCAATGTATTCTTTAGACTTGGGTATTTTTTTTTCAGGACTCTCTGAGGATTCACTTAAATAGCCGCTTGCAACATATCCTTTATGCCATTTGTATTTTACTTCAAACCAATTTGAAATATTTCCCTGTATATTAACTGACTCAGAAAGTTCAGTTACGATTTCTATTACTTTTCCGAAAGGAATTGTATCCACTGCATCTGCCTCTGTATCCGGCGTAAGCCTAAGTGTCAGTCCAGTTTTAGCAATTACAAACCTGTATTGTTTTACTTCATTGACAGGCAGAGACTGTGAATAAATAAAATCATTTGAAAATAAAAAAATAAAAGAAAGATATATACTTAGAATGTATGAGTATTGAAATTTCATAATTTTATTTTAATTTTAAGTTTCCTTTTACTAATTTAGAAAGTATTCCGAATTGTATATCTTTTTTCCACTAAAGAATTTCTAACACTTTATGTTTAGACTTTTGTCCGTGCACTAAAAAAATTTTCGTTCTTGGAATATTTAATTCTTTCGCCACTGCTTTTATAATTGCGTCGTTTGCATTTCCTTCCTCTGCTCTTTCTCTTACCTTTACAATCCACTCCGTTTCGCTTTTCTTTTCTATTCCCGATTTTTTAGAGTTAGGTTTTGCATAAATTGTAAGTTTCATTTTTCTAATTCAAAAACCGCAATCGATTCAATATGAAATGTTTGTGGAAACATATCCACTGGCAAAATAGATTTTAACTTATATTTCTTAGATAAAACATGCGCATCTTCTTCCAGCGTTTCTGGATTGCAAGAAACATAAATAATCTTTCGTATTCCCAAATTTAAAATTGCATTGACACAATTTCTTTCAAGTCCACTTCGAGGAGGATCAACTACCAGAACATCATAAACTCCATCGAGCTGAGAGAGGATTCTTGCCGTATCCCCTACTCGAAATTTTACATTACGAATTTTGTTTTCTTTGAGAGCAATATTTGCAAACTCAATCGAATGCGGATTACTCTCAATACCCAGAACAGACTTAGCTTTTTTAGAAAGCCAAAGAGAAATAGTTCCAATCCCGCAGTACGCATCAATTACATTAGCATTCTCGGGAATTTCTTGCAAAACTTTTTCATACAGCCTTGGAGTTTGGTATGGATTTACTTGAATAAAAGTAGATAAACCTACTCTATATTTGAATCCACCTAACTCTTCCTTGATGTATTTTTTCCCATAGAGAAGACGTTCATGCTCTCCTATTACCATCGTCGTTTTCTCACGGTTGATATTTTGAATGATTCCGGATAATACTGATTTGCCCTTTTCGTTAAAAGGAAGAAGTGTAGACTCAATTTTTTGAACTAGTAAATCTAACTTTTTTTTTACAATCTCTTTAGGACTTGCAGTAACCAAACCAACTAAAATCTCTCCTGAATAATTGCTTTTTCGAAGCACTAAGTATTTTAAGAAACCTCTATCATATTTTTCATTATAAGGTGTATATTTTTCTTCACGCGCCCAGTCTCTTATAGCCCAAGCTATGGCAGATAACGACTCGTCTTGGATTTTGCATTCTTTCAAATCTATAATTTTAGAATTATCTCTTGCATGTAATCCTAATGTCAGAATTTCTTCATACTTCCCTTTTTTATGACCAAAGGGTAATTGAACCTTATGTCTGTAAAAATATTCTTCAGGACTAGCTAGTGTTTTTGCAATCGGCAAATTTTTCCAATTACGAAAAATATCTTTTACTTCTAATTCCTTTTCCTTTAACTGCTCGCTATATGGTATATCAAGTAAATCACATCCACCGCAGGTTCCAAAATGTAAACATTCGTTTGTCATTAGTCGCTCAAGTTATCAATCTGAATATTCAGAGATTTAATTTTTCTATAAAGGTGGGTTCTTTCTACCCCTAAAATTTTAGAGGTCTTACTCACATTAGCCTCATTAAGCTGAAGTGTCTTAATAATATATTGTCTTTCAAATTCTTCCTTTGCTTTTTTCAAATCGCCCTGTTCAAAAATTTCTTCCGCTTTTTTAAATCCAATCAATGCTTCCTTTACATCTTTGCCTTTTATAGTATCTGAAATTGTCATAATACAAAGTCTTTCTACAACATTTTTTAACTCTCGGATATTTCCAGGCCAGAAGTGATTGGTTAACAGCGTGATAGCCTCATTGTCTAACTTCTTTAAAGGTAAATCGTTTACCTTAATCGTATGCTGAATATAAAAATCCAGAAGTAGAGGTATATCCCCCTTACGCTCCCTGAGAGGTGGAATGATAATTGGAATTACGTTTAAACGGTAATATAAATCTTCTCTAAATTTCCCTTCCTTAATTGCATCGTCTACCGGAATATTTGTCGCGGCAATCACTCTTACATCTACCGTAATCGATTCACTACTTCCTATTTTTTCAAATCTCTGCTCTTGTAAAATTCGAAGTACTTTTGCTTGAGTAGATAGAGACATATCACAAATCTCATCCAAAAAAATTGTACCGTTGTTAGCCGCTTCAAACTTTCCTATTCGTTTTTCTACTGCTCCCGTAAACGCACCCTTCTCATATCCAAAAAGTTCAGACTCAATCAATTCTTCTGGAATTGCAGCACAGTTAATTTCTATATAAGGATTTTCTCTTCGTTTTGAATTTAAAAAAATGGATTTGGCTACTAACTCTTTACCAGTACCATTTTCTCCATAGATAAATACTCGTGCGTTAGTTGACGCAGCCTGTGAAATAGCAAACTTTACTTTCTTAATTGCTTGTGATTGTCCAATGATTTGGTCAAATTCTAATTTCACTTCAGGAATTTCTGAGTTAATTTGTTTTGCGAGAACTGTATTGATTGTATCTAATACTTTGGAAATGGATAAAGGCTTTTCTAAAAAATCAACCGCTCCTTTTTTAGTGGCACTTACGGCTAATTCAATTGTGCCATGACCGGAGATCATCACAATTGGAAGGAGCGGATAAATTTTCTTACACTCATCTAGAATTTGCAACCCATCTTCTTTACCAAGCCATACATCTAAAAGTAAAAGTGCCGGTCTTTCCTTTGAAAGGCTTTTTAAAAGAGATTTACTATTTGAAAAATCTTCTACTTCATAATCTTCATCTTCTAAAATATGACGAAGTGACTTACGAATTTCTATTTCATCATCAACTATAAATATTTTCATTTTTTGTCCTCAATGGGAATTTCAATTTTAAAACTACATCCACCCAAATTGGATTCCTCTAGGGTGAGATGCGCATGATGGTCGTAAACCGTCTTTTCAACTATAGTCAGTCCAATCCCTGTGCCATGCCCACCTTTCGTTGAATAATAGGGTTGAAAAATTTTTTCTTTCATCTCAGGCGAGACACCATGCCCACTATCTTCGATAATTAGAACAACTGATTTCCGAAGTAATTTTTTTTCGAGTCTGGTAATAATTCGAATCGTTCCTAAGATTTCATCTTGTGTTTCGGATAACGTTTCCAAATTCTCACGCCGCTGATTTTGAATAGCCTCAACTGCATTTTTAATCAAATTATTCACTACACCTAAAAATAATCTTTTATCCAAAAAAACTTCCGGTAAATTCTTCGAAAGTTTTAAAACGAAATTAATATTCACACTATCAATAAAGAGCTTAACAGATTCTTCCACAATAGGATTTAATTGTTGGTTAATTAAAATTGGTGTAGGCATTCTCGCAAATTCAGAAAATTCTTTTACGAGGTGCTCGAGTACCCTCACCTGACCAATGATCGTCTCAGTTCCATTTTTTACTACTTCGTCAAATTTTTCTCGATTAGGATTATCCAATCTTTTACGTATTCTCTCCGCGGATAACTGAATTGGGGTTAATGGATTTTTAATTTCGTGTGCCATACGTTGTGCGACTTCTTTCCAGGCAGCAATTCTCTGTGTATGCAGTAACTCTTCATTTTTGGCTTTTAGATCACGGGTCAACTGGTTAAATGATTCAATCAGTATTCCCATTTCCCCCTCTTCGTCCAAGTCCAATTGAACATCAATTTCTCCCCGAGAAACTCTCTGAGTTGCACTTGCAAGTTGGACAATCGGTCTTGATATTTGTCTTGCCAATAAAAAAGAAACAATAATCGAAATGCCAAACATCATAATAAAAAAAACGCCGAGAGAAAAACGCAGCGCAAATGGAACTTTTTCTTTCCATAAATCAGCCGAATTATAGGAGTTTTCCGTATTGATCACATTGAAGGTATTCTTTTCATTTCCTAAATGAACTCTTTTTCCCAATATCAAAAAATTGTCTGGCTCTTTCGAATTTATTTTTAATAGGAAAATAGATCGGTCTTTTTGATATAGAGTATAAGTTTCAAATGTCTCATCGGATGCTTTAATAAAATTTTGTAATAGAATTAACGAATAGAGTGGTATTGTTTCCGCAATTACCTTGCCACCTTTGATAACTCCTACGTAATACTTATCAGTTTGGAATAAACCTAATTCAGATGCTTTATTATATATTAAATCTGGTTGCGCAAAATTTCGATTAACCGTCCTCTGTAATAACTTTGCTTTAGAAACTAAAATCTTTTTATCCTCTTCCTCAGCTTGTTTTACATCGGCAATTGCAGATTTTAGTGCCTCCGATATATCTATTCGATAAAAACTTTCGACTAAACGCCCTACCACATTAGAAGAAAATAAAACAATTGGAATCGAAGGAAGTATAGAAACAAATACGAAAGCAAGCGTTAACCTATAGCGAATAACGCTTCTTAGTTTACCGGTTTGCCGAATTCTAATATTTCTATAGATATAGGAAATAATTAATGCAAGGGAAAAGAGAGGAAATATAATATAAATATATACAAATATCTTATCAACCAATTCAATCTCATTTGCATCTGAGAAAATAATGGTTTCTGCTAGTAAAATAGAGATGAAAATACTGAGTAGAAAAATATATAAATCTCTTACATAATACTTTCCTTCACCTGAGAGTTTAATTTCTCTTAGAAACTTCATTTTTGAAAATCGTTCAGAATTAGTTTTTCAAGTGCTTCGATTGCTTCATCTTCCTTCTCGCCATTCGCGATAATTGTAAACTCAACTTCAGCCGAGAGAGCAAGCATCATTAGCCCCATGATACTTTTACCATTAACCTCAACATCATCTCGAATGACTGTAATTTCACATGGAAACTGAGAAGCCATTTTTACAAATAGAGAAGCAGGTCTTGCATGCATTCCGTGCCCGTCTTTATTAATCTTTAATATGACTTTTTTCAATTTTAATCTGCTCTATATAATTAGTTAGTTTATTATTAAATTCTTTTGCACCGAATGTTCCCATTTTTTTAAGTCTCTGGTTCATTGATGCAGTTTCTACAATGATAGGAATATTTCTTCCTGGTTTAATCGGAATTCGAAGAAGTGGAATTTTTACTCCGAGAATTTCGTCCGTTATTTCATCTAGACCCGTTCTGTCTAAATCCATCTCCTCCGACCAATCTTCAATATTAATAATGAGCTCAATTAGTTTGCTATCTCTAACAGAGCCTACTCCGAATATATCTTTGATATTAATAATTCCTAATCCTCGAATCTCCATGTGGTGTCTTAAAATGTCAGAGCAAGTTCCAATTAAATAACTTTCCGAATAACGTTTAATTTCCACCATATCATCGGCTACTAGTCGGTGTCCTCTCTCGATTAATTCTAGAGCAGTTTCACTTTTTCCAACTCCGCTTTTTCCTGTGAGTAAAATTCCAATTCCAAATACTTCAATTAAAACTCCATGGCGCATCGTTCTAGGTGCAAGGCTTTTATTTAAAATATCTGAAATAAGAGTAATGAACTTATGTGTGGACATCGGTGTAATGAATAGCGGTATATGCAGATTTTCCGTCTTTTCTATGATTTTTTTTTGGGGAGTATTTCCGTGTGTAAAAATGATACAATTTAAAGAATAAGAAAAGAATTTTTCTGAAATTGACTCTAATTTTTCATCAGAAAGCGAATTGAGATAAGCCCACTCTCCCTTTCCAAAAATTTGAATTCGATCATGAGCAAAGAAATCAAAAAAACCAGTTAGGGAAAGACCCGGTCGATTGATTTCTGAGTTGGAAATTTTTTTAGAAATCCCCTTCTCGCCCGAAATTAGAGTAAGTTCTAATTCGCTATGCTCTCTTACGATAGTTTCTACACTGATACTTGCAATTGACATTTAACTAGCCTTTAAATCCCGTATTCGTTTTCTTCTATTGGATGGTAAAATTTTCAAAATTTTTCTATACTTCGCCACTGTTCGTCTCGCAATTTCAATACCACGTTTTCCCATGATATCTACTATATCTTGATCGGAGAGCGGATTATCCTCACTTTCCTCTTTTACAAGTGTTCGAATCATATCGTGAATTTTTTTAGAAGATTCCTTTCCACCTTCCGAAGATTTAAGTCCAGAAGAAAAAAACCATTTTAGCTCTAAAATTCCCCAAGAAGTTTGCACATATTTATTAGTAGTAATTCTAGAAATAGTAGACTCGTGCATACCTAGTTTATCCGCTATATCTTTTAGTGTTAGCGGTTTCAGCTCGTTAATCCCACTTTTGAAAAAATCAATTTGAAAATCTATAATTGAATTCATTACACGATACAAAGTTTGCCTTCTCTGGTTAATAGATCGTATGAGCCACTGAGCTGAATTTACTCTAGTAGTAATAAATTCTTTATCCGCGGCACTGCACTGCTTCACTAAAACATTTTTGTATTCTTTATTAATCGAAATTTTTGGAATCCATTCATCGTTTATTAAAATAGTAAATTCTCCGTCGGTTTCTTTTACTACCACATCAGGAACAATATAATCAGTCTTTTTAGATATATAAAGAGTAGCCGGATAAGGCTCTAATTTTTTGATACTCTTTGCAATTTGTTCTACCTTCTCTTCCGAAATTTTCATGGACTTGGATATTTTTTTGTAATCCAATTTTTCTAAATCTTTAAAATGATCTTTTAATAAAATGTATAAATTTTCATCTTCCGGTTTTAGAATTTTTGCCTGGATCATAAGCGTCTGTTGTATATTAGCCGCTCCTATTCCTATCGGATCTAATTGGTGAATACACTGAATTACTTTGTTTACTAGCTTCAAACTAAGATTCATTTCCTTTGCAATTTCATCGAGCGGCGTAGTAATAAATCCATGATCATCCACCATAGAAATTAAAATTTCTCCGATTTCTAACTCTGATTCGGAAATATTGAGTAACCGAAGTTGGGACATTAAATGATCGCTTAACTTTTCTCTTAAAGGAGAGGCTTCAATCATACTTTGATTTTTATCTCTTGCTTCATTGTCGTGTCTGTAAGGACCTTCGATCGTGTAGATGTCTTGGTAATTTGCCTCCGTACTTTTGCTTAATTCTTTTTTTTCCATATCACGAATTTCTGTTACAGAATAGAGTTCAGGAGTTTTTGGTTTTTCGGGATTAAATACTTCTTCGAGAAGTGGGTTGTCTATTAACTCGGCTTGAATTTTATCAGCTAGTTCTAGTGTGGATAATGGCAATAATTCGATAGACTGACGCAAATCCGCAGTCATAACGAGTTTCTGGGTTTGCTTTTGAACTAACTGTTGGCTTAACATTAAAGTGTAAAATCCTCGCCTAAATAAATACGTCTCGTTTCAGGATCATTCACTAGTTCATGAGTTACACCGGAAATTAAAATTTTACCACTGTACATAATATAGGCACGGTCGGTTATCTTTAATGTTTCGCGCACATTATGATCTGTAATCAAAATTCCAAGTCCCCGCTCGCGCAAACTTTTGATTACAGTCTGAATATCTTTTACGGCAATTGGATCTACTCCAGCAAAAGGCTCATCTAATAAAATAAAATCAGGTTTTGTTGCGAGTGCACGAGCAATTTCACAGCGTCTTCTTTCTCCACCTGAAAGAGTAAATCCTTTTTGATTTGCAACTCGCATGATTTGCAATTCTAAAAGTAATTCATCTCTCCTTTCCTGGATTTCTTTTCGCGATAAATTAAGTGTTTGTAAAACTGCTTCTATATTTTCCGCAACAGTTAGTTTACGAAATATAGAAGCTTCTTGCGCCAAGTATCCAATTCCAAGTCTTGCTCTTTGGTACATGGGAGCAGCGGTTACATCTTGTTTGTCAATGTATACATGTCCGGAATCAGGTCGCACAAAACCTACCGACATATAAAAAGAGGTAGTTTTTCCAGCACCATTAGGACCCAGCAGCCCAACGATTTCTCCTTTGCTAATCTCGAAACTAACTCCATCTACAACTTTTCGTTTGTTGTAAACTTTTACGAGATTTTCCATTTTAAATGTTTTTTGATTCATTTTTTATTTACGTTCAGTCCATCGGTAAGTATAATTTTATCTAAATTGGGGTAAACAATGATTCGCCCACAATACAAAACTTTGTCGTCTTTTCTAAGGCTCGGATTTCCTTCTACATACATTTTTTCAGTCTCTTCAAAATAGGTAGCATATTCACCCTTAATGGTTGACTGTTCGGAAACAATATTCACATCCCCTCTCGATACAATTTCTTTTTTGGTGCCAAACCTTTCGACTTCCACAGAGGTAAGGGTTGAATTTACCTTTGTATTTTCTTTGTCTAGAAATTCAACTATTGCGTTATCTGTTAAATGAGTATATTCAGTTTCTTTGTTATGCTCTAAAGTATCTCCTGAAAGTCTAACATGATTTTCTTTGTCTAAAAAAACAACTGCTTCTTTTGCTTCTATATTCCCATTATTTTTTCCAAATGCCTTTATATAGGAAGCTGTAAACTCATAGTCTTCGCGATTCATTTTTGCATTTCCAAACATACCTACATAACGGGAGTCATCATCACCTGATTGATATATTAATTTTTCTCCTGTAAAAATAGTAACTCGTTTTTCTTTTTCGTCCTTACTTGACTCTTGCGCATTATCAGTCTTAACCTCTTCTTTCGCGTCATCTTTCTGCTTGATTGATTTTTTTGACTTGGATTCATAACTTAGTCTGAGAAGAATGGTATCATTTTCTAGAGTAGTATTTTTAGAAGAATTGGAGTATGTAACTTTTTCTCCTGTTAAAAATATATTTTTTCCAAAAATGTAAGGGTAATTTTCCATTAGAAGAGATTCTTCTTTTTCTAAAAAAATTGCTTTCTCGGAATATATTGTGTATTCTCCATTTTCAATTATTGCACCTCCCTCAAAAACAGTTTTGTTTTCTGCTATATATCTCTTCAAATAGGGAGCTGTGATTTTAGTAATTTTTTGCTCTTTATCTTTAAAGATAAGTGTAGGACGACCGTCCAAGAGAATGGTTTCCGCCGCTTTATCATAAGTCCCTTTACCAGCTGTCAGGGTAATTCCATTTTCTGGATCTTCTACTTTTGTTTGTCCTTTTAAGTATCCTTTATACGCATCTTCGCCTAAAATTTCAATAGAACTTGCAGATAATTTAACCGTTTTATGTAAAATCCAAGCTCCACCGGAGAGAGAGTAAGCAGTCACATCAATTCCTTCTACCTGTTTAGTTTCCTGCGAGAGAGTATTTGCTCCCCAAGAAGTAGGAATTTTTTTGGAATTCTTTTTTTGTCCTTTATCAAAATCATAATTTATATTCGAAGTATCCGAAATTGTAAGAGGTGAAACCAATAAAGGAAGCTGAACCGCTAGCAAAGAGGAAAAATAGAGCCCACTCATAAGCAATAACAAGGATTTCAGCGTAAAAAATTTCATACTAAAAGCTAGATTGAAACCTATTCAGAAACTTTCAAGCACTCAATCAAATTCTATGCCAGAATGTAAAAAAATCTTGCTTCTTTTTTCTGACTTACAAAATTCCAATTCCTTTTTTGGACTTTACAAAAATAGAATATTTACAACCTAGACAATTCTTGTCTTGGGATAATTTAGATTGACAAAACAAAGACAGACGAAGGAGCTAAGTACTATTGATAGGAAAACCTAAAATAACTAGAATTATTCTAATTATTACTTGAGTTTTTTAAGAAACCAATCTCCGATAGTAAAATAGGGCAAATATACAATACAATAAGTGTAAGAAAACATGCTAAAAATAACAGAAATCATTGCTGAATTAGATGAAAGTGGAAACTTTATTTTTATAAATTCGAACATTTTAGATATTCTAGGTTACACCTCGGATGAATTAAAAGGGCGAAATCTTTTCTATTTGATTCACTCTAAAGACTGGGAGTTTTACTTTCCAAACGAAAATCTTTTTACTCCAGAAACTTCTTCTAGTGTAATGCGAATTTCCCGTTTTCTGCATAAATCAGGCATTTTCTTAAGTCTTGAGTGGATACTGCATATTTACCCCAAATCTAATTTTGAGAAAAGTTATGTATTCATTGCAAATCCTATTTCTGATGAAAGCCAAATAGACCATTACGGGATTCTTCCCAAAGAATCTTTGAAATACAATATTTTTGCTGTGACCGATTCAAATGGTCAGATTCTACACGCAAACTCGGAATTTTGCGCTATTTCAAAGTATACGCAAGCGGAATTAATGGGACAGGATCATAGAATAGTAAATTCTGGTTTTCACGATAGACCATTTTTCAAGAATCTATACCAAACAATCTACAATAAAAAAGTCTGGAGAGGAGAACTTCGCAATCGCGCAAAAGATGGCAGTATTTATTGGTTAGATACTATTTTAGTTCCAGTAATTAAGCAGGGAGAAATTTCGCATTTCCTAGGAATCAGGACAGATATTACTGGGCGCAAAAAACCAGAGTCTGATTTGAAACCTAAAGAGGCTAACAATGTATTAAGCACAATTTTCAATAATACACCTGTTCAAATTGCAAGTTTAGATTCAAAGTTCAATTTTATTTTAGTGAATCAAGCTTATGCGGATACTTGTAAGTTACCTGTTTCTTTTTTTAAAAATAAAAATCATTTCGATCTTTTTCCACATCCAGAAAACCAGTTAATATTTCAAAAAGTAGTTGACACAGGGAAAAGTTTCTTTGTTAGTGCAAAGGTTTTTGAATTCCCTGACCAACCCGAAAAAGGAAAAACATACTGGAATTGGAGTTTAATTCCTATCAAAGATGAAAAAGGGGAAGTAGAAAGTTTAGTTCTTACATTGGAAGAAGTTACAAAACAATTCGAAGCTGAAAAAATTTTACTCGATACAAAACAATTAGAAATAGAAAATCTCAAAAAATTAGAAATAAGTGAGAGCAGATACGCAGGTCTATTAGCAAATCTGGAGGCAGGTGTAGTAGTACATGCGCCTGATACTGCAATCCTTATGAATAACGATAGAGCTTCCGAATTACTCGGATTATCCGACCTTCAAATGAGGGGTAAATTAAGTATAGACCCTGAATGGAGATTTTTAAATGAGGATAATAAAGATTTACCATTGGAAGAATACCCTGTAAATAAAATTTTAACAACAAAAAAACCTGTTAAAAACCAAATTCTAGGAATCAACAGACCAAAAACAAATGATATTATTTGGGTATCCGTGAATGGTTTTCCGGCATTCGGCGAGACAGGCGAACTACGAGAAATAATCATTAGTTTTATAGATATCACCGAACAAAAAAAATCTAGATCTAACATACATAAAGCTTACAATGAAGTTTTACAGCGACAGTTTGCGATGGACCAACATGCGATAGTTGCAATCACAAACCTAGCAGGAACAATTACTTACGTGAATGATCTTTTCTGTAAAATCAGTCAATACAGTAGAGAAGAATTAATCGGAAAAAATCATCGAATCATAAACTCAGGATACCACCCAAAAGAATTCTTTTTAATAATGTATTCCAAACTTATGAAAGGGGAAACATGGAAAGGAGAAATAAAAAATCGGGCAAAAGATGGAAGTTATTACTGGGTTGATACAACGATTGTTCCTTTAAAAAATTCAAACGGAAGACCAGAGCAATACATAGCGATTCGAACTGATATTACCGAAAGAAAAGCAACAGAAGAAAAACTAAAACAAAGGGAAGCACAATTTCATACAATTTTTGACCAGGCTCCACTTGGAATTGGGATCATTGATTTTAGTAATGGAAAATTTAAACAAGTAAATCCAAAGTATTGCAGTATGTTAGGGTATTCAGAAAAAGAACTTCTTTCTCTAAGCTTTCAAGAAATAACGGAGCCAAATGACTTAACTGTTTGCCTAAGTAAGTTACAACTTTTACTTGAGGGTAATATTGATATACTATCTATGGAAAAAAGATACAGAAAGAAAGACAATTCCCTTATCTGGGTAAATTTTACATGTGTTCCAATGCAATTTGAAAAGAAAGATAATTATTATCATATAGTAATAGTTAATGATATAACTGAATCTAAAAAATCTATAGTGCAAATGTTAGAATATACAGAAAATCTAAAAATGCTGAATGCAACTAAAGACAAATTTTTTAATATAATAGCTCACGATCTAAGAAATCCATTTTCTGGTATCATAAACCTAATTGATATTATCCTCGGAAATACAAAGGAAGATGAAATACAAAAAGACAGGAATTTTAAATATTTACTGCTAATGCGAGATTCTTCAAAGTCTGGATTTAATTTATTGGAAAATTTACTTCAATGGGCAAGAAGCCAAACGGGGGATATTAGCTATTACCCAACCAAGATACACTTTAAATCCTTAGTTTCCTATACGTTGCCTATCCTTATAGGTAATGCCTTAAAAAAACAAATCACAATCGAAACGGATTTGGAAACAGACGATTTAATATATGCAGATGAATCACTTGTAAATACTGTACTTCGTAATTTACTTTCCAATGCGATCAAATTTACCCATCCTAACGGTAAAATAAAGTTATCCTCAAAAAAATTAATTAAATACTTGGAAATAAAAATTCAAGATACTGGAGTAGGAATAGAGTCTGATAACTTGGATAAACTATTTCGAATCGACTCAAAATTTACTAATCTCGGAACAGAAGAAGAAAAAGGCACCGGGCTCGGTCTTATATTGTGTAAAGAATTCGTAGAGAAACATGGAGGACAAATTTGGGTCGAGAGTGAATTTAAGGTCGGAACTTCCTTTTACTTTACTCTTCCCTTATATAATTAGAATTAGATTAATACTAAAATAAATCTAAAACATATTCTTTAATAAGTAAAAAATTTTACTTGAACTCAAGCATTCTCTTAAACATGCTTGTATCGACTTTTTAACATGAATCAAGATTTAAACATAGAAAACTTACTGGAGGATATAGAGAAATACGAATTTCTACTTAGTTCCCTCTCCCTAGGAATTGTATTTCATACAAAAGATAAAACAATTCAGTTCGCCAATCCAGCCGCTTTAGAGATACTCGGAATTACGCGAGACCAAATTACCGGGCTCACTTCTTTTGACCCAAGATGGAAAGCTGTTCATGAGGATGGATCAGAATTCCAAGGCAAAGACCACCCCTCCCAAATTGCCCTCACTGCTGGAATAACAACTAAAAATACTATCATGGGTGTATTTAATCCTAATCTAAAAGAAAATCGATGGATTCGAATTAATTCCTTTCCTATCCGTAAAAAGGGAAAAGAGGAAATAGTGGGAGCCTACTCTACTTTCGAAGATATTACAGACTTAAAATTGGCTATCAAAGAAGAAAGTGAAAATGCAGAAAAGCTTAAGAAGGCTAATATGGATTTACTGCACAAACAATTTGCTATTGACCAACATGCGATAGTTGCAGTAACGGATACAAATGGAATTATCACTTATGTAAATGAAAAATTTTGTAAATTAAGTAAATATTCTGAAAGCGAACTTTTAGGAAAAAATCATAGAATTATAAACTCCGGTTATCATTCAAAATTTTTTTTCCAAGAACTTTACCGAACTATTCATTCCGGACAAATCTGGCATGGAGAAATTCGTAACCGTGCAAAGAATGGAAATTTTTATTGGGTGGATACTACCATTGTGCCGCTAAAAGATGAAAATGGAAATTTAGAACAATTCATTTCGATTCGAACAGATATTACAGACCAAAAGAAAATTGAAGAAAAACTCAGATTTTCGGAAGCACAAATTCGTGCGTTATTCGACAACAATCCACAATCTATACTATTTATTGACAAGAATAGATTGATTCAATTTTTCAATCAGATTGCAAAGGAAAGAAGTCATTTTGTATTTGGTAAAGAATTAGCAATTGGTGATTCCATTTATGACTTTGTAGCATCGGAGGATATGGCAGATTTCAATCAAAATTTTAATGCAGCTCT
>JAGOHK010000078.1 GCA_017996175.1 Leptospiraceae bacterium | reverse complement strand
AAACAAGAAATGATAGCTCCCGAAATAAAAGCTATAGCAGTAAAAAGACCCTCGTTGAAATCAGGAGTCTTTGGATTGTCCAAGAGAAAAAATATAACTACTGTCATGACAGCGATGAAAATACTAATTACTTTGTATTCTCTCATTAAGAATGCCATTGCCCCTTCAGCGATTGCCGCCGAGATGGTCTTTAACTTCTCATCTTGTGGGGTGTCCTTTCCGTCTACTCCGCCTACTTTGATTGTTACCACTTTGCTAGTGAAAACTGCCGCAGTAATTAGGGAGAGTATGGACATGGCTATGATGATTATTACCGATACTTCCATTAAAACCTCTTACATGATTGATTGATCTAAAAATCGAATTTTGTGACTATCCGATTAGATTTTACAGAAAAGGTATAGGTCAAGAGAAAAAAAGCAGGCTTAGGATTAAAAATTCGGGAGTTTTAAAGATTACCACCGATGAACACCGATAAAAGAGCGATGGTTAATTTAACATCGGGTTGGTTACATACGGATAGGTTTACTGTGCCTCTTTGAAATTTTCTATCCGGCTGTCGAGGTCTCAAAAAATAGAGACTGCTAGAGCTAATAAAGGATCTCTCAATGACCTTCTCTTTTTAACTCTTCCAAAACTTGCTTTTTAACAATTCTAATAATGATAAGAGTTAAAGCAATGACACTAAAAGCAACAGCTAAAGCGGTAATAAAAATAGAATATAAATCCATTACATTTCCTCTTTTTTAAGTTTATGTAATTGCAAATGAAATGTCAATTAAGTATTTCCGTAACATAATACAATCAAGCCAAATTGGTTTTCGGTTTTCGATGTAGAGAAAATACTTTAAAATAAGATTTCTTAATCATGAAAATCCCGAAAATCATTCTAATCCTGGTATATCTTCTCAAATGCCAAGAAAGTTTGAATCATCTCCGAAAAAAATCACAAAATAAGCACAAGCATCGAACCGTAGTTTTCTAAAAGCATTGCTGTGGCGTACAGACTTCCACCTATAATGGCAGACCCGAAAATTAATCCAGTTTGATAACCAATGTACCCAATCCATTCCAAAGCAAATAGAATAAAGAAAACAAATAGAATGCTTGCCATTACTTTTAAATCATAAAAGAAATAGCCAAACGACGCAGCAAAAAACAAAAGAATAAATACACCCGCATAACCAATCGCATTTTCCCGTTCATAAAAAGGAGAAGCACCTACCAATAAACCTACACCAAGAGCAATGGTGCAATAGTATTGAATGCCAGTATTAAAGTATTCTGTGTATTGTGGTGTTTGTTTTAACAAAACAATATAAATAGATAACACAGCTAGATGACCAAACACTACAGAGCTTAGCATTTTCTCTCTAAAATATAAAAATAAAGTTCCTGGCATATAAAATACTGTGTAGGAAAACACCCCAGACAAACAAACGGCGGCAAAGAATCCAAACAGGCTAGACTCGTATGCGTATGCTAATGCGGCAAAATAGAGTATACCCCAAAAACTGGCAATACATTCGATTGGAATTCCAAGATTAAATATTTTTGCAATTAACTTTTGCAATTTTTCATGCGAAGAAACAATCCAACCGAGAACTAGAATATTAGCGAAAGAAGAAAATAAAGCGATATAAAATGCCTGTGATTCCCAAATGAAATTAGGACGAATTGTTCCAGTTAATGTTCCAGTTAGAAACAAAAGTTGATACACGATAGCTGGAACTTTAACAATCAGTATCCATAGTCCAAGAATAATCTTTGAAATGACTCCACTAAATGCGACTAAAAAGAAAATTACTGCAACGACTTTAAAAAAATTAATCCAGGATAGGTATTCACTCCAGCCAATAGTGGATGATTTGCCATTAGCCTCTACTTTTAGTTGTTTGTCATTTTCCGTTATATACTTTTGCATTGCAGTTTTGGCAGACTCTTCAGTCAAGTATCCATCTTTTTGCATTTCTAAAATGAGATCGACTTTAATCTCTGCCGCTGATTTTTCAGCAATAAGTATTGTACTAAAAAATAGAAATAGGAATGCGATAGATAATTTAATGATACTCATTTCACCTCATTTAGGATTTTTAAAATTTATCCCGTTAGTCATCCCCTTACCTGTATCTTTTCAGGGAAGTAAAATAATTTAAAAAACTCTGAGTGTTTTATACAGCCCCAACGATCTCAGAGCGCGTAGATCCCACAATTCCCATAATCGTTTTAATATCCTCGTCCTCAACTCCCGCGTCTTCCAAAGTCTCTTCTAAAATTTCCGCAACCTCTGCAAAATTTTCTCCCTTAATGTCCATTCGAGAATGTGCATTCTTAAGTCTTGTTAGATCATATTGAGTGGGACCGCCCATTACATGGCTGAATAATTGAATCTGGTGATTCATCAAATTTTCAATATTTACATTTTCAAAAAACTTTTTTAAATCTTGAGACTTTAAAATCTTTCCATAGAAATTGTGCACAATTTTACTTATAACAGGAATGCCGCCGTATTTATCATATAGAGAACTCATCTAAATTACCTCGTATTTTATTATTTATTTTTGCGTTACTTAGAATGGGAATGCCCAAATTTTAAATTGTAAAGTTGATAAAACTTTTCCGATGGCAAAACAGAATTTTTAGAATTAGTAAGTTCTTCTTTAATTCCAATCACATTGTACATTTCTAAAACTCCTTTGTTCTTTACTTCATAATGCCCACGAAATTCAAAATCAAAAAAATCTTTTGTAAATTCAACTGTCTCTTTCGTTGTATTAATCTGACTTGGCATTCCATAAGACTCCATCCGACTAGCTGTATTCACAGAGTCTCCCCAGATATCGTAGGCAAATTTACTTTTTCCGATAATCCCAGCCATTACCGAACCAGAATGAACACCAATTCGCATTTCAAAATAAGGAAGAGATTTCTCTATTCGAATCTCTTTTTCTCGCGTCACAAACTGCATCATTTCCAAACTCGAGAGAATTGCATCCACGGGATTGGAGGAATTTTTTTCTGGTAAACCACCGGCTGCCATATATGCGTCGCCTATCGTTTTTATTTTTTCCATTTTATTGCGATGTGCGATTTCATCAAATTTACTAAAATAATAATCCAGCTCTTCAATTAAAATTGGAGGTTCCATTCTAGCGGCAATGCTCGTAAACCCCACAAAATCACTAAACAAAACACTTACCAGCTCATACCGAATCGTTTCTACAATACCTGTATTTTTCAATTCAGATGCAACCTTTGCGGGAAGAATATTCAGTAGAAGCTGATCTACTTTTTTCTTTTCTTCAAAGAGCGCTTTATTTACCGCCTCAAGTTCCTGATTTTTTTCTTCCAATTGTCTAGTGAATTGATTTAATAGTATTTCTTTTTCAAGAGACCTGGTGTCATTTTTTACCTCTGCAATGTAAACTTCTTGATCATTCCATTTAAGAGGTTTAAATGAAAATAATAAACGAATGGTCTCACTTCCAATTTGAAACGTCGGAGATTCCCAATCATAATAACCGTTTTTCTTAATTCTTTTAGCTGCGAGGTCTTTTTTAAATTCAGGAAATTGATCACTTAGAACACTTCCAATCTGAGTATCATGAAACCAACTCTTATAGCAAGCATTACAATGTAGAATGGCATAATCTTCCTGCGAAAGAATTAAAATTCCCGTTTCAATAAAGTCCGCAATATTTTCTTCCATTAAAATCTGCAAAGTTTTTTCCCGCCGTTAATATTTCAGAATAATGGAATTTAGCAAGATTTTTTTAGTTTGCCAGAGTTTATTTTATCAAACTTGGAATTTAAATTGCATGTTTTATTCTCACTAAAATTTCTTCAGCCACTCTCTCCCATCTTCATGCGAAGTTACATTAATTGTAGTAAATCCAATATCCGTACTGACTTCTTGCCAATAATCGTTGGAAAGCTGTGCTATTGCATTCTTAGGTGTAACCGTTGCTACATATTTCATGCCAGCCTTGACTGCCCGCGGAATCCAATCTTTGCCCAGCCACTCCTGAATATACTCACTAAAACCACCCAGCGTTTTTCCGGTATTAATGATTTGCCTATCACATTTTTTTTCAACGATGAATGTCAGTAGCTTTTCAAGCGCATCTTTTACTTCTTTATCCGAAACTGAAAAACTTTTCCACTCAGGACACAATGCCTTTACCGACTCGTCCCAATAAATCGTAACTACTCCTTCCTTCTCATATAACTTCTCCATCTAATTCCTCCAATCCTCTTATACTAAACACCAAAAATAATTCCATCGTTCTTTCATAAGAAATTACCCTTGAAGTTCATTTTTATCTGTAATGGCAAACTATCTATTTTCAATTTGTCCAGTCAAACAGAATTCCTTCGCCCAAAAATTTGAAGCCCTCTTGATATAGGTTTTCGGTTTCTTTATCCTGTAAATCTTGTTAATCCTGTCTAAAAAAATTTTCTGTATCGGAAACCAATCTAGCTTGTGTATATTGCAATATTCCTAGATCAATTTGTTTATTAATTTGTATAGAATTCTATTTTTCTTTTTCTAAAAACTTAACGATATCCTGTATATTTTGATCGAGACTTCCTTGGACACGGGTTTCACGAAGAGAGCGAAGTGATTCAGGAATAGTTTTTTCATAGGCTCTATTAGAATAAGAAGTAAACTCGGTGTCACTTAGGACAGTTCCATCTTGTTTTTGAATCACTAAACCAATGGTAGTGATCATCAAAAAAGTTTTTAAGAGATAAACAATGATTATCTCCTCTACGACTTCCCAAACAAATACAGCAAGACCAACTTGGGGATCGCCGGTAGCCTCTCCAATCAGTGCACCGAGAACAAGTCCAACCGAAAGTCCTTCAACGAACTTTCGGGTTCTAACTTCTCCCATATCAAGTATTCTAGATTCAAGTATTAAATCAGCGTTATCTCTTGGGACTATTTCCATTCCTTTTGTAGAGAGCGTATTTTTCAGACGAGTATTAAACCATTCTGCATGTTCTTTTGAGACTTTTTTGATGATTTCTTTTTTATTTTCATCTGATACCTCAAGAGAACTGATCGAACGCAGAAAGTAAATATCTATTTCAACTATCGTAGGTTCGATATAAACTTTAATAGGAGAATTATTGGAATTAATGTAATTTCGGATTTCTCTATTACATGCGCTTAGAACAAGTAAAATAGAGAGAAAGGAAAACAATTTAAGAAAACTCAAGTTCAATACTTTACTTTAATAAATAATAAAATATATCTTCATGTATGAAGAATTTCTTTTGCTATAACTGTAGCGCCTAACGCACAGCGTATTAAGCGAGATCCCCATATCCAGTCACCGGTAATCCAAATATTATGTTTTTTACAAAGTGCTAAGTATTCCTTATACTTAGCGTGATCCAAATTGATATCCGTATCTTTAAAAAGTGCAAAGTCTGCTTGCGAATAACGCCATTTATGCGTATCCATAAGATCTGGTTTTTTACTTATCAGCTCAGGAATATTCAAAACTTGAAACACTCGATTAAAAAAATACAGGTTGCTATTTAGAATATAATACATTGGTTTCTTCTGGGCATCAGACCAACGTTCTAAATTTTTAGAGCTAAAAGAAGTAGAAAATTGAATGGTCACAATAAGAAAATTATCAAACTCATTCTTACGGTATTTTTCACTTTCAATCGAGATATATTCAGCATCTTCATCTTTAAATAAATAGGTATATTGTTTTAAGGATTTAATCTTTTGCATAATTTCTGGTGGCAGATTTCGCCAAATTCCAGTGAGCACAAGTGCAGACCGATATTCTCCTCTAAATCGAATCATATCATCCCAAACTGTCATAATCCCTGAATTTTTTAATAGAGAAATAGTTTGCGGAACCGGTGCGGTTAAAATAATTTTATCGAATAATTCCGTTTTGCCGTTAGTGAATTTCAGACTCCATTGATTTTCATCGAGGAGCTTAGTAATCGATTCTGCTTGGTGAATTAATTCAACTCGATTCTTAGAAAGCAATTTTAGTGACAAATCCTGCATGAAACTATTCAGATGAAAAGAACTCGGATGGGTTTTATGAGGTTCAACTTTTAGATCAGGTGCATGTTTTTTTAAGAATTGTATAAAATCAAACTCGTGTTGAATTCCTTTTTCGAAGTATTCAATCTTGTCTTTGAATACTGTCGCTCCAATATCAAAATATTCCAAGTCATTCACGAATCGAGTTGTTGCCCGTCCCCCTACATGCGTCGCTCGTTCAAATACAACGGCATCTGGGATTAAACTCCCAAGGACTGCTCCCGTAATGCCACTTCCGATAATTCCAGTTTTCACAATATGATTTTATATTCCGTTATAGCCAGTTATGTCAAGTAGTTAAATCCAAAGTTTAACTCCCATGCCAAGGCTATTTCCATATTCATTAGAAATCTGGGTAGTATGCTAGAATTTTACGCATTGTTAAAAACTCCTCCTGCAATAAAAAAAATCATCTCAATGAAACTTCTTCCCCGATCAAATTATCCTTTAAGTTTACACCCGAGATTTTTTTTCTTAAAGATTCTTCCACTAAATACAAAATTTTTTTTACGGCTAATGGATAATCCATTCCACCTTTTCGAATATTAGAAATACAATTTCTTCTTTCATCTGTTGTGCCGGGTTTCGTTTTATAAGTCAGGTAAATGCCTAAGCTATCTGGTGAGCTGAGTCCCGGACGCTCGCCAATTAGAACAATACAAATATCTGTTTTTTGTAGGAAGGAAATTTCATCCCCGATTGCAACCCTTCCATTTTTTACAAGAGAAATGGGAGCGATCCTAAATTTCTTTTTTAATTCTGGAAGTAGGAGTTGAAAGAGAGGAATAATATTATTATCCAATGCAGAGCTAGAGAGTCCATCAACTACTACTAGAGAAATGGAAATTTGGCTTTGTTTACTAGTTTGAAGAGATGGCTTTGTTTTGAACTTTTTTTTAGAATCCTGAGAGAGAATTCTACCTAAGTCTGGTCGAGTCAAATAAATTTGTCTATCTGCACACGCACTTTCCAATTCTAGATTAAGAATTTTTTGTTTATTTAGCCATTTTTGAATTGGTCGAAAATCGATTTGAGTTAAAACCGCGTCTCTTGCTTTAGCATGAGCCATTTGAAATTCTAAGAATTCTTTTGTAGGAATTCCTACTCCACTTCTACCTAGTCCAATTCGTGCAGATGTGAATTGTTTGAGCCTAAGCCAAGGATCGGAATTTGTTTTTTTCCTTAAACTAGAATTTTCCTGTTTCATAAAACAATCATCTTGGCTCTTATTTTGGAGTGCAAGGATTTAAAAATAGGATGACAGATTCAATATCCTATTTTTTTGTAAAATAAAGAATTAAAAAAACCACCTAAGAACAGAATTAAGTAGCTATGCAAAACTCTGGCAGAAATACCTACCATCATTCTTTTGTGGAGAAGGATATTTTATGGTTATTTCCAAAAACAAAGTAGTTGCAATCGACTATACATTAAAAAATACAGAGGGCGAAGTGATTGATTCTTCAGAAGGACAAGAGCCTCTCGTTTACATTCAAGGAATTGGGAATCTAATTCCTGGACTAGAAGAATTTCTAGAAGGCAAGTCAGTAGGCGACTCATTCAACGCTGTCATTCCCCCA
Source organism: Leptospiraceae bacterium (assembly GCA_017996175.1). Classification (GTDB taxonomy): domain Bacteria; phylum Spirochaetota; class Leptospiria; order Leptospirales; family Leptospiraceae; genus UBA2033. The sequence continues at coordinate 15,459 of JAGOHK010000078.1, read as the reverse complement.
GAAAAAGGGTATGGACATTTTGATGAAAATCTTGTGCAGCTAATCCCTAGTAAACACTTTGCTCAAATTCCGAACCTAGAAGTTGGAATGCAGCTACAGGCAAATATGGGTGGGGAAGTGCGCGTAGTCACAGTTACCTCCATTGAAGAAAATGAAGTGCAAATAGATGCGAATCACCCACTAAGCGGCGAAACTTTAAACTTTGACGTGACTGTAAAAAGTATTCGTGATGCAAGTGAAGAAGAACTTTCTCATGGTCATGTTCACGGAGAAGGTGGACACCACCACTAGAATTCAGTTAGTAACTTCATTGCTGTCTTGGATTTTGGAATCATCCTTTCATCTAAGATCTGCATATTTAAAAGCCAGTCTTCAAACTCAGGAGCTGGCTTGAGTCCCAATACTTGTCTTACGTATAACGCATCGTGAAAAGAAGTGCTCTGGTAATTTAGCATAATGTCATCAGCTCCAGGAATTCCCATTATAAATGTACATCCAGCAACACTTAGTAGAGTAAGTAGAGTATCCATATCATCTTGATCTGCTTCGGCATGATTCGTATAACAAATATCACAGCCCATGGGAAGTCCTAGAAGTTTTCCTGAGAAATGATCTTCTAGCCCAGCGCGTACTATTTGTTTGCCGTTATAAAGATATTCAGGACCTATAAACCCAACTACAGTGTTTACTAAAAGCGGGTTAAATTCTCTCGCCACTGCATAAGCTCTTACTTCACAAGTTTGTTGGTCAACCGCAAAATTGGCGTTAGCCGAAAGAGAGCTACCCTGTCCGGTTTCAAAGTACATTAGGTTTTGCCCGACTGTTCCTCTTTTGAGCGAGAGCCCTGCTTCGTAGGCTTCCTTGAGGATACTTAGGTTTACCCCAAAACTGGAATTTGTTTTTTCTGTCCCACCTATTGATTGAAATACTAAATCTACAGGAGCATTTCTGTTAATTGCTTCAATCGTATTCGTTACATGTGTTAGGATACAAGTCTGAGTTGGAATTTTGTATTTTTCTCGGATGGAGTCTAATATTTTCAGAAGCTCCATCACATTATAGACATTATCCGTTGCCGGGTTTATTCCAATCACTGCATCCCCGCTCCCATACAACAAACCATCTAATAGACTCGCGAGAATTCCTTTTGGATCATCTGTCGGATGGTTGGGTTGTAGTCTAGTGGAAAGTCTATTTGGGAGTCCAATTGTATTTCTAAATTTTGTAGTGACTTGGCATTTTTTTGCGACTAAAATTAAATCCTGGTTGCGCATAATCTTAGAAACCGCAGCTACCATTTCTGGAGTAATTCCCTTCTGTAAAGATTGCAATCCTTTCGTGTTCGTATGTTCCGAAAGTAGAAACTCTCGAAATTCACCCACACTTAAATTTGCTATTGGATGAAATGCATTTTTATCGTGGCTATCTAGAATTAGCCTTGTGACTTCATCTTTTTTGTAAGGAATTAATTCCTCTTCTAAAAATCTTTTTAAGGGAACTTCGGATAATGCGATTTGAGCGGCTACTCTTTCTTCTTGCGTACTAGCAGCGATTCCGGCAAGCAAGTCGCCGGAGCGAAGAGGTGTTGCCTTTGCCATTAGGGTTTTTAAATTTTTAAATTGATAGGTTTTTTTTCCAACAATAGTTTTATACATGAGCTTTTCCTCTCAAGTAAAAATAAAAATAGAGATAGGTTAAACCTAGAATCAAAATATAGATAAGTCCTAATTCTAAGTTGAATATAAAAAGAGAAATGAGGGAAATTACGGCGATAATGAGTGCGATGAATGGTGTAAGTGGATAGAGTGGAACTTTAAATGATCCTTTTATATGAGGATGATTTTTTCTTAGACTAAATAAAGCAAACATCGAAATGATGTAAAGTGTCAGGGCTCCAAAACAGGCGATTGTAATAATCTCGGAAGTTTTTCCCGTTAAAAGCGCAATGATTCCGATTCCTGTATTGGCTAATAGTGCATTTGCCGGTGTATGAAATTTTTCATTGATGGTACCTAATTTTTTAGGGGCATACCCCACTCTTCCGAATTCGTAGGTAGCTCTCCCAGATGCAAGTATGATTCCATGAAAAGATGCGACTAATCCAAATAAGCCGATTGTAATAAGCATATGATAGAGTGCAGAATCTTTTCCCACTAAAAAAGAAAGTGCGAGTGGCAAGGGAGAGTCTGACATCTCTGTTGATCCTTGCGGATAAACAATACTTTCCCATCCGTTCACTCCGATTGACGAAATAAAAGTTAGTATACAAAGTATAACTAGAGTCAACAATGCGAAGCCGAAGCCGATTAAAATATTTTTTTGCGGATTGATTACTTCCTCTGCCACGTTAGCAACTCCTTCTATTGCTAAAAAAAACCATATTGCAAACGGAATAGATGCAAAAATTCCGGCTACTCCATTCGGTAGAGGATTTTTTTCGAGATTCGAATATTGAAAATGAGGAAGAGTAATTCCGGCAAATATGAGTAATTCTGCAACAGCAAGTATCGTTACAAACAATTCGAAAGAGGCAGCGGTTTTTACGCCATAGATATTCAGAGAGGTAAATAGTAAGTATGCTCCAATTGCGATTACTAAAACAGGAACACTGGGAAGAAATATATGGAAATAAGCACCAATAGCCGCTGCAATTGCAGGAGGAGCAAATACAAATTCAATAATTTGGGCAACACCTGCGATATAACCTATATGATGATTTAAAGTTAAATTTGCATAATCAAATGCTCCACCTGCTTTGGGAATTGCACAGGCTAGTTCCGTATAACTAAACGTAAACGTTATGTACATGAGCATAATGAAAAAAGTAGCAATTGCAAATCCTAAAGTCCCCCCTTTGGGTAAACCTAAGTTCCAGCCGAAATACATTCCAGAAATTACATAACCAACACCAAGTCCCCAAAGTAGAAATGGTCCAAGATTTCTCTCTAATTTACTCATACAACCTCTTAATTTTTATTCAATAAATTTCCAGTTCAAAATTTTTAAAGCAGAAAAAGAGTTTTCTTTTCTAGTTATAAGGTTATTCTGAAAGGAAAAGGAGAATATATGAATAAAAAAATTTCCATCTTTCTAATCATATTTAGTTTTATAACAATTTCTGCACAGGATAAAAATAGTGAGTTGTTAACAGTTGCCGTATTCGTAGTTGGTGACGTTACTGCCAATCGTTCGGATAAAATCTTAAAAGTTACAAAGAATTTCCTATTTTTAACGGGAGATGAAATTGTAACAAAAAAAGGCACTGCTGATATTCAATTCGGACCTGGGACAATTATAAGGGTGGCGAATAATACAAAAATGAAGATTGCGCGTATTTTAGAAGCGAATCAGAAGCAAAATGTGAATCTAGGTCTTACGAAAGGTAAAATCTTTTCGAAGGTTTCTACTAAAATGGCTCCAGGATCTTCCTTTGAAGTTACATCTCCAACCATGATAGCGGCTGTGCGTGGAACCGAGTTTTTAATTTCAGAAGAAATGGATGAAAGTTCTGAAGCTACCACTACTCCTGAAATACCAGAGGGTGTCTTTGTAAAGGAAGGAGAAGTCGCAATCCAAGTGACGAAAGTAATTTCAGAAAATGATAAAGTAAAAGAGTTCACTGCCAAAGCGGGAGAAGAAGTTGTAGTCACTACAAATGGAATAAAGAAACAAATTTTAGAGGATCATATTAAGGAGAAAATGAAAATTCTAGATACGCTAAAAGTAATGCAAGAAAGTAATTACAAAATGATGAAAGAGATGAAGCAAAAAAACCAAGAGTTAATGGATAATAGACCCGGAAAAATTAAGTAAAAAGGCATAAAAAAACCCCTGAAACTCAGGGGTTTTTAAAAAGAGACTTATCTTTTCAGATTAGTTCTTCGGTGCATTGAAGAAGTCACTTACACTACATCCAGACTGACCAACATCTGTTATGTTTTTGGTAGCTTTGTCAAAGCAAAATATTTGCCACCATCTTGCAGCTTGTGCCGGACCTGAGTTGTAAGTTCTCACCAAACCGGAAGCTTTGTAGACTTTTACAGTAGAACCAGATACGGAAAGAGATGCGTCGTTAGACCAGTTGTATAAACTGTAACCTAGTCGAGTAACTGTTGGAGACGTCCAAACTGTTCCTTTTAAAGTGGTTGTCTCTGGACCAAATCCAGTTACAACGTCCACGTCTAAAGTTAAGTCACCACCTAGTTTTGATTTCTGATTCCAAACTACTTGGCATTTATTTCCACCGTCTAAACATGCTGCATTGCCATACTCTAAATGAGAGTCAACGTCTTTAGGAGTTGCATTCCAAGATAGAACAATTCGAACTTCATCAGCACCGAGTGTTGGTGATACTAAAATGTTTTGATTGGAAGAGCTAGCACCTGCGGAGATAACAGTTTCATAAGTTGTCGCAAAACCTGCTCCAGTGATTTCTATTGTGTAGTTTCCGGCTGGGACGTTTGGTATTACATAACTTCCATCAGCGGCAGATGTTACTACCCCAATAGTTTGGTTGTTAGCATCTAGAGCATAAGGACCAGAATTAACTCCAATTCCAGGACGAATACGAACAGTCAAACCAGAGGTGATTGCTTGGTTGTTCAATGCGTTTAAAAGTCTTCCAGAAATAGAAGCAGGTCCTTGGTTACCTGGGATCATCGTAACTATATCAAAGTTAGTAGTTGCGCTTGGTTGGATTGTAACGATACCTTCTACAGAAACATAACCAGCAGAGGCAAATTTGACTTTCCAAGTTCCAGGGTTAATAGAGAATACAGAGTAATTAGGAACGTTAGTAAATGCGGAAGTTCCAGATTGAAGACCTGTAGGCTGAATTCCTGATGTTGGTCTAGTTCCTGTATTTGGATTTACTAACTCGAGAGTATAAGTTCCTGTGAAAGCTGCTCCACCTGCAATAACGATACGACCTGATAAGTTTCCTCTTGGACCATCTAACACAATTTGTGCATTCGCAACGGTCGCAGGACCAGTGCTAGGTACAGTTACTTGAATATACTCAGTTACATATCCAGGTCTTTCAACTCTGATGATATAATTACCAGGATCTACGTTGTTTATAGTATATTGACCACTAGCGTTTGTAGTTACAAAAGGAACTTCAATGTCGGAAGCAGTTAATCTAGAGCCCGAAAGGGTATCTGGATCTCTTCTTACTGTTCCAAAAGTGATAGTGTTCGGGTCAGTATCAGTGTCTCTTCCCAATGTGACTGTCGCCCCGTTTATGGCAGCTGTGGAAATAGCATCTGTGATCGTTCCTGTAACTTGTCGTCTTGGTAAGTGAGCTACTGTACTTATTACTGATAAAGTATCATACAATCCAACTGTTCCAGTATTTACTAATGCACCAGTCGAGGTTGGAGTCATATGCTTCAAAGGATCAGTTACAATTACGTTATAGGAGCCACCACGAAATTGATAACCACCGGGGCATTCCGATCCGAAACAAACCGGAGTATTTGCTGTTATTGAATTAGATACGATGTTCGAACCAGAAGCACTTAAAGTGCTAGCTGTGCTGTATTGACTGATTGCATAAGCTACACGTAAACTGTCAGCAACATCATTACAAGCCTGACCTGATAGCGATGTTTGTCCAGGCACCACAGTACCAACTAGAGCAGCGTTACTACATAAAACAGAGGAAGCTGGTAGAGAAACTACTTTAGAATTTCCATCAAATGCGTAAGCTCCAGATGCATTTGTGTATGTAATATGAGCTAGAGGATTTCCTGAGCTATCAGAATTTCCTAACATAACTGCGAATAAACCAGGCACTCCAGATTGAGTTGTATAACCAGGTAAACCTGCTCCGTAAGAGTTTCTAGTTCCACCAACCAATGTATCAGCTACAATGCTTTGTCCTGCAATTTGCGCTCTATGAGTGCTAGGTTGTAGAATAACTGGATCAGCATTTACGTTTTGACCATTCAAAGTGATGGTATTGGTCGAAGAATTAATATAACCAGGAGCTGATATATAATAGTTCCAAATACCGGCTACTGCTGTGAAAAATACATTGTTCCCACTGGTTTCATAAACTTTATTCGCATAAGTTGTATAAGTCCATGGACCTGTTCCTTGGTTAGCTGCCATACAAGCTGGTTGAAATCCTGTAGCCGCACATGCATTGTAACAAGCACTTGCTGGCACAGCAATACAGGCTTCTCTCATCCAAAGAGATGCTAAATTTCTTAGTCTATCATCAGAACCAGTTGCTAAATAAAGCAAGTTCGATGGAGCTTGTGTAGAATCAGGTCGGAAGTTAATAGAAGCACCATCGATTCTAGGTGGTTGATTATTTGGTCCTGCTACCTGACCTGTAACGTTAGAAGGTCTTGCTACAATTTTATTAGGTCCACCAGACTGAGAAACAGAGGTTGCACTTCCATTTGGGTTTGGGGTAAACGAAAAAGAACTAGATGTGGTCACAAAACCTGTTTTTGAAATTTCTACGGAATAAATTCCAGAGGTAAGACTCTGATTAAACGAATATTGACCAGAAGCATTTGTAGTTGTAGTTCCAACGACATTTCCATTGGCATCCTTTAATTTAACTGTAAAACCGGATAAATCGCTACCACTAATTGCTACGTTCACAATGCTCCAATTCGAAAGACTTGCAACTGCAGAGGATGCAGGGTTCCATGCAGAACTTAAGCCAGGAATAGTAACTTGAGTAGCTACATTTGGGTCGTTTCCTTGGAAACTAAATTGAATTGGCTTTGCAGAGCTAGCATCTGTAAAAGGTTGTCCGTTTGAACTTTGCTCTGATCCTAATACAGTTATGCTATAATTTCCATTCGCGAGGGTGTCTAAATTAAATGTATAATTTCCACTAGTAGTAGTTGTAGTTGCAATAACGTTTCCGTCTTTGTCTTTTAGCTGAACCACTGTTCCATCAGGCATTGGACCCGCAGCTACAATTTGAGCTCCTGATTGGTCTTGGAAACCGGGAGTAGTAGCCGTCCCACTAATAACCGCAGGACCTGATGTCAGGTATAATCTAGAAGCGTTTAAATCAACTCCAGTTATTGTATTCGCGTTGGAATCGACCGGATTAAAAACGAAATTCATATCTTGATAAGCATAATTCAATCCATTACCAGAATTTATTAAAACTCGGTAGTCCCCATTTGCTAAATCTGGTAAATTAAATGTATAATTTCCATTTGCATCTGGATTAGTTGTGTCAACGACAGTTACAACTCCATTACTATCAACGGTAACAAGTTGAATTGTTACATTGTTTAAATTAAGCCCTGTATCAGTAGAGCAAGGAATCTGCACATTATTTCCATCTTTACAGTCAGTTGCATGTAAGGTTCCACTGATTACTGCAGGACCGTGGGTGGCAACTTCTTGAGCAGGGGTTGCACCACCATTATTGCTTGAATTTGGAAGAGGAACGCCATTTGAGTCTGTTGCTCCACCTGAGCCAGAGGCACCGCCACCTGTCAGGGCTGCCATCCAGAACATAGCTTTTTTCTTTTTTTTGCCGCAGTTTACACTGAAGGCTAGTGAAATTGCAAGTAATAGATAGAACGTATACCTGCTTCCTTTGTTTAGAATTGAAAGAACAAGATTGTTTTTCATTTTAATTTTCTCCTAATTTTTTCATTTATAATTTTTGCTCACCTACAGTATTTATTTACTAGAAAAAACCTATAAATCTACTATAGGGCTACAATTTTATTTCAATTTTAAATTTATGTCAAATGAATTTTGAATTTTTTACCAAAAACGAAAAAAAAAGTTACGTTGGCTTAAGAAATTAGAAGTAGACCGTCGCCCGATGGAAAAAGGGTATAATTCAATTTACGAAATTGCACCTGTCGCCAGAAATCTTGAATAGCCTTATCGGAGGGTTTTGTATGCTTAGATTCCTCTAATCGCCCATGCCATAGAACGTTATCAAATAGTAGGTGCGTTTCTGGTTTTGTTTTTTGGGATAGCAATTCTAGAATCTCTGGATAACAAATCTTATCGCAGTCTACGAATACTAAATCAAAGGAATGTAAATCCCCTGTTTTTTTGAGAAACTCCAAACAATGGGTTTCCACAAAATGGATTTTCTGAGTCTCGAGAATGATTTGGTTTAAAAAAGATTCCGCACTTTTTAACTCACGGGCATTTCTGTCTAGGGTATAAATTTCTATGGGAATCCCAGCACTCAACATCCACGATGTAGAATATCCAAGTCCAGTTCCCAATTCTAAAACTTTTTTCGGTTTTAACAAACTGATTAAAAATTTCAATACAGATCCTGCGGCAGGCGATAGAATTGGGATCTTATTATTTTTTGCAAATTCTTCCATTTCGAAAAGAATCGGAAAGGGTCTTTGGGTGAGTCTTTCATTTATAAATGTTTCCAATCCATCGATATAGATACTTTCAAATTTTTTCATGGCAAAAAACAGTGAAGCCTTCCCTTTAAAATATCTGGGGTTTTTTTTCTTACTATATTTTTGATAAAACTATTCTGGTATCGTTTAGAAAAATGAATCAAAACAATTTTTTCATTTTTAAATTCTTTGGCATGGGCGAAGATTTCATCTAAATGGGTATGCCCCCACATTCTTGCTCTCTCTACATCCCTGTCTTTATCTACGTAAGTGCATTCTAGAAAAAGAATTTTAGACTCCCTTACTTCTTTATGATCGAGGATGTATTCGATTTGTGTATCACCGGAAAAACTTACCAAAGGAGTTTCTTTGTCTTCCGTTAAATTCGTTCCTTTGTTTTTTTGTTCTACGATTTCATTTCCACTTAGGTTTAAAAATTCCGGAAGCAGTTTTTTTACCCGTTCAAAAATGGTGTAACCCTGCGAAGGTATACGATGAGTAGTCTTAAGTGCCTTAAAAAAAGTATTTCCACTCAGTGGATACTCTTTATTTTGCGTTGTAGACACTAAATTATAGGAATACTCAAATCCCTCAATTTCGGAATAGAGTTGTAGAATCTTTTTGGTATTTTCATACATGCTCTCATTCACATAGATATTGGGAGCTTTTAATTTTTGAAGAGACCTCTGTGAGATGTAATAAGGAATACCCGCAGCATGATCTAAATGTCCGTGGGTTACTAAAACATTTTCGATATGAATTTTTTCGTGTGGGATGGCACCTATGTCAAATAAAAGACTGTAACGTGGTATACAGATACTTGTGCGTATACCACCCTCCGAGACTCCTTCAAAATCTATTCCTGAATGAGAAAATTTTAAATTCAAACGTTTACTCTATTCCTTCTTCTGGAGATATGGTTTTACTTTTATCTTGTGGGAATTTTTTTAGAGCGTCCGGGCTAGAAACGATAATTGTTTTCATTTTATCGAAGGTAAAGTATTTTTTTCCTACTCTTCGAATATCGTCTAACGTTACTTTTCCCATATTAGCTCGATAGTTTTTTAAGTAATCTTCTGGCATATCGTCTTCGTCAAATCGAATTTGGTTTTCAAGAATACGGTTATTATTTAGAAATAGAAAAACAAATTGGTTGTTGATCGATATTTTTGCATCTTCAATTTCTTTTTCGGTAATTTTAGTAAAAGTTTTTTCGGAAAGTATTTCTTTCATTAGATCATACACCTGGTTTAGGCTTTCATTTTTGGTTAAAGTATAAGCATAAAAAACCCCGTGTTCCTTTTTGAAGACAGGATAACTCGTAGAAGAATAAGCAAGCCCTTTGTCCACACGAATCTGTTGCATCATAAGGCTATTAAATCCACCACCACCTAGAATATAGTTCAGTAACTGTATGGCATAAAAGTCAGGATCATTGTGTTTCGGAAAAATACCTACCATGAGAATCATAGATTGATTCACATCTTTTGTGATGAATAAATTTTTCGAGTTAAATTCTTTTAAAGATTTTGCGAGAGATTCTTCTGTTACTATTTCTCTGTTTTGTTTTTGCGTTTTATCCAAATTAGCCACCGAAAATAAACTCGTAAAACTCTGACGGATTTTTTTATCATCAAAAATTCCAGTGATAGAAATTAGTTTCTTTTTTTGTTTCGCTAATTCCCAAAATTCCTTTATATCGGTCATTGTAATTTTTGCAATTGCATTTGTTTGTGGAATTTGACCGGCAAGGAGGTTTCTATAGATTAGCTCTTTCGCCTTCCTAAATCCAATAGATTCAGTTCGTTCATTCCTTCTTTGAATTACTTCATTCATTTTCTTTTTGCCGTTTGTAAATGCAACTTCACTGTAATTCGGATTTTGAATTAAATCAGAAACTAGATTTAAAATTGTTTCTTCGTCTCGAGAAAGATACGAAAGAGTAAGGGAAATTTTATCGTAATCACTGGAAATCCCGAAACTCGCACCGAGCGATTCTAATTTTTCCGTAAACTTTTCTTCTGGAAAATTTTTAGAGCCACCGAATTTAAGAACCTCCGCTGCTAATTGTGGAATTTCGATTCCTCGATGCCCCGTATCTGCCTCTCCTGCGTAGAGTGTGATTTCTAAATAGGTAATTGGAAATTTGTCTGAATAAATAGAATAGTATTTTAGATTTTGGTTTAAATCTATTTTTTTTACTTCTGGAATTTTAAAATCTAATTCCTCTATCTTTATATCCTTCACAAAATCGCCAGGTGCGGCTAATAGGGAAATGCCTGTTAATAGTAGTAATGTATAATATTTTAATTTCATAAATATATCCTTTTTATTTCTTTAATGTTTTCAATGTAGGGGTTGTATAAAAACATAAGGGTTGAATATATTCAACCCCTACGAGGTTTATTTCCTTGCATCCAAATGTCCGATGGTTAGATTTTCTTTTATGAAGTACTTTGCGGCTACTCGTTTGATATCCGCTTCTGTGATATTGTTTAATTTATCGTAACTCAAAAACAAATCTTCCCAGTTGTCGGTTAGTAGTTCGTAATAGCTTAAACTATCTGCGAGTGTTCCGTTGCTGTCAATTTCGCGAAGAAAATCAGCAGTCATTTTATTTTTAATTCTTTGTAGTTCTTCTTTGGAAACATTTTCTGTTTTAAGTTTTTCTATTTCTTCCCAGATGATGGATTCTACTTTTGCTGGATCTGCGTCAGAGTTTAATTGGGAGTAAACGCTAAATAGATTGGAGTAACGTTCTCCAGGGTCAGAGCCCCATGCGTCTACACTAGAAACTAATTTGTCTTTTAGAACAAGTCTTTTATAAAGTCTACTGCTTGTCCCTTGCGTGAGGATAGAATCAATTACATCAAATACACTGTTATCAGGGTGCGGATAAGCGGGTTTACGCCATCCCATGATATAGATAGAGCCACCAGGGTATTTAAAGCTAACTCGTTTTTCGCCGGTATTAAATTTTTCTTTTACTCTTGTTCCTAATTTTTTTTCTTTAGATGGTTGTAAGTCAGAAAAATACTTTCGAATCATAGTTTCCGTTTTCTCAAAGTCTAAATCTCCAACGATCGCAATCACCATATTATCCGGTGTGTAGTGTTTCTTGAAAAAATCTTCCGTTTCGTACACATCTAAAAAAGGAATATTCGATTCATACCCAATCACAGGCTGACCATAAGCATGTTCCCCAAAAGCAAGTGCTAAGTATTTTTCTCTTAAAATTCCTGCTCCTCTGTTTTCAACACGCATTCTTCTTTCTTCCATGATTACATCTCTTTCGGTATAGTATTCACGGAGGATTGGATTTTTGAGACGATCGGATTCCATTTTTGCCCAGACTTCGAGTCTATTCGCTGGTAGCCGTATTTGGTAGTTGGTAACATCGTGCGAAGTATAGGCATTAAACCCTACTTGCCCATGTTTTTCATAAATATAAGTATCTTCTGCTTTCACAATGTATTTTTTTTGAATCGCTTCTACGTCTTTTAATCTTCTTTCGAGTCGCGTAATTCTGCCAAGTAATTCATCTGGAACTTTTTTTGAACTATCTTCTAGATTTCGTTTTTCTAGTTTCAATTTATCTAGTTCACTTCCAGTCGCTTTTAGTAGAATATGAAACTTTTTTTCTTCGGCAAAATTTGTAGTTCCTACATTTTCTGTTCCCTTAAAAAGCATGTGCTCGAGTAAGTGAGCCGTTCCTGCGATTTCTTTAGTTTCGTCTACAGAGCCAACTTTAAACTTTGCATATAGGGCAAGAGTGGGAGAAGTTGTATTTTGCATCATGATTAGCTTTAACCCATTTGGAAGTTGGACTTTTTTAATCGTTTTTTTGAGCCTAGATGCAACATCTTCAAATACAGTTTGTGCATTTAGACTAGTTAGAATAAGACAGGTTGAAATGAAAAATACTTTATAGAACTTCAAAGTTCCTCCTGAGATAGTAAGACTTATTTTACTATAGAATTATTTTAGAGTTTCAATTCAATCTATTTTGGTAAAAATCGAAAGCAGACGAGTTAAATGATTTAAAGATTTCTGTATTGAAAAAAGATTGGATTCGTTTGGAAGCAATTATGAAAGAAAATAAAAGAATCATTGTACTATGCATCCTCCTTGTATTCAACTGTGCGTCTATGGAAGAAAAGTATGTAGAGGCTGCTGCCGATGGGAATCTGAGCTTGATGGCTGAAATTTCAGCAAAAAAAGGAAACTTGATTAATGCAAGAGAAGAGCGAAATTGGACTGCTCTTATCGCTGCGGCAAGCACTGGTCGAATAGATGTTGTAAAATATTTAATTGAAAAAAAAGCATCTTTAAATCTTCGAACCAAATTAGGTGATACTGCAATCTATAGAGCTGCGGCTAAAGGAAACACGGAAATAATAAAGCTACTTTTAGAGGTTGGGGCAAACCCAAATATAAAAGACGAAAAAGGAGATACCCCACTCATGAAAGCAGCATCGAAGGGGCATATTGAAATAATGCGCCTTTTATTAGAGGCAAAAGTCAATCCAAATGAAATTCGAATTCCACATATAGATGAGACTAATGCGTTAATGGTTGCTGCTTCAGAAAATCAACTTGAAGCGATCAAACTTTTATTAAAGTACAAAGCAGATATAAATAGCAAAAAACAAAATGGAGAAACAGCTCTTTGTGTTGCGTCTGCCTCTGGTCGGCTAAACGCTGTTAAACTTCTAGTTGAAAACGGTGCGAATGTGAATAATACCTCTGTTTATGGAGTTACTCCACTCCTACAAGCACTCGACAAAGGTTTTAATGAAATTGCTATCGAATTAAAAAAGGCAGGAGCAAAAGAATGAGAACGACATTGATTTATTTTTTAGTAGCAAGTATTAGTTTTTTATATGCAGGGGTTAATGAAGATTTACTCCAAGGTGCAACGGAGGGAAATGTAGCACTAGTGAAACGTTCCCTAGAACAGAGAGCAGAACTTGAAACAAAAAATGAAGAGGGAGAAACAGCGCTTATCCTTGCTTCTTGGTATGGCTCTCCTGAAATTGTAACTCTACTTTTAGAAAACGGCGCGAATATAAACGCACAGGATAAGGAAGGTTATACAGCAATTGCCAAAGCAGCTTCTCTTGGAGTAGGTAGACATTATGAAATTGTAGAAATACTTATACAAGCAAGTGCAAATGTAAATCTCAAAACGAAAGATGGAAAAAGTCCTTTTTTATTAGCGTTACTCAATGGACATGAGGAACTAGGAAATGTAATAAAAGCAGCCGGGGCAAAAGAAGAGATGTACTTTATGGGAAAGGCTGCCGACGAAGAGCTATTATCCGCGTCGCTAGTAGGAGATTTGCAAAGAGTCAAGTATGTATTTTTCTTTAAGCCAAACGTGAACATAGCGGATAAAAATGGTATAACACCGCTAATGAATGCAGCACGAAACGGAAATAAAGAAATGGTGAACTTATTCTTAAAATCTAACGCAAATGTAGATGTGCAGGATAAGTCAGGTAAAACAGCACTCATGTACGCTGCAAGAAGAGGGCATAAAGAAATTATTATACTCCTTCTTGACCAGGAAGCAGATGTTGATATTGAGGATAATCAAAAATATACTGCAATCAATTGGGCAGAGAAATTTGGACAACAGGAAATCGCAGAGTATTTGAAGAGACTAAGCGAAAAATAAATTTCTAGAGAGTCCTAATAATAAAATCAGAAAGAATATGTTCGAGCACTTTTACTTTTTTACTTTCAGGTTTTAATAAAACCAATTCACTTAATAGACTACCAGCCCTTTGGTAGTTTTTTAAACGAATATGGCATACAACAAGGCGGAGCATATTTTTATAATCTTTAGGTATTCTAAGTTTAACAAGCTCTGCGTACTCATTACATTTACTATATCTTTTTAGTTTAAAATAAATACAAGAAAGCGAAACGATATATTTACTTTCTAAAGGTAACAAGGAAATAATTCTTTCATAACTACTTATTAGTAGGGGATACTCTTTATTTTCTTCTTGAATTTTAATCGCATCTTTTAATTCATTTAACTCTGCAATTAGTATTCTTTTTTCTTCCATCTCCACTATAGATTTTTCTTCTAATTCACGATACCCCACTCGAACAAGTGAGAGATCATCACTTAACTCCCCTTTCGATTTAATGGACTGATAAATATTTCTAAGATTTCCATTCCCCTCTTCCACTGATTCTAGAATTAAGTTTTCTTCGAAATTCAATAATTCTAAACCATTTTCATCCAAGCCAAGTATAATATCATCTCTCCCATCTGACCCAAATATAATTACATCCTTTGAAATCATTTGAAATAAAGAAATATGAACCGGAGAGTTAATACCGTGTATCCCCATCTTCCGAAATGTCCTATCCTCACTTTCAATAAACCTAGCCTTCCCATCTCTATACAAAATAATCTTAGGATGTTCCACATTTATAAAATATAAAACTCCATTTTCTTCATCTAACAAACCCAATGCTAAAGAAATTAACATATATCCATCAAAACTCTCAAATATGCGTTGCATTTCGAGAAAACTATTTTTTATCCATTTTTCAGGATGCACATTATTATCTAGGGAACCCGAATGAGTTCTTTGTAAAATAGATTTGAATACAGAGCCTAATACCAATATTCCTCCAGCACCTTGAATGGACTTGCCCATAGCATCTGCATTTAACACTACGACATAAGAATGATTATTTAAAAAAATTCGATCTGCAGTACATAAATCTCCACCGATTTCGACTTCCTTGTTTTTAAATAAAAATTTCTTTTTCTGTTCAATCAAAAACTCAATGTTGACTAGATCACTTTGAATATTATTCTTTCCCAGAGGATGAATCAATAGAGAAGTTAAAAAATAGTCTCCATCCTGTTTTTCTTTTAGCGATTTAACTTGCTGCAATGCCTGATTCAAATTTGCAGTCCGCTCCTCTACTTTTGCCTCCAAGTTAGCGTAAAATTCAGAATTCTCAATCGAAATTGCAATTTGTGTAGATAAAATATTTAATACCTCCAATCTCTGCTTGGTAAATGCATCTGTTGTTAAATTATTTTCGAGGTATATAATCCCAATTA
>JAGOHK010000191.1 GCA_017996175.1 Leptospiraceae bacterium | reverse complement strand
AAATGCAATACAACGATAAAGGAAATCTGGTTCGACTCATATTTTACAACGACAATGAGATTAAACGTAGAGCTAGTCACTTAATGCAATTTACCACGGGCGAAATTGTATTTTTAAATCCAGACGATACATTATTTGAAGTTGGGTCTGAAAGCGATTATTTTTACTATATACTCACCGGCAAATTGGGAGTATACGTTAATGAAAGACGGATAGCAGTACTCACTCAGGAAGATATGTTTGTGGGGGAAATGTCATTTCTTCATCACAACAAACGCACAGGTACTGTTAAAGCCGTAGCAAAATCTCAACTTCTTCCGATTTCTAGAAGTGGCTTCATAGATATGGTAAAGAAATATCCATATTATGGAGTATTTCTTGCACGATTACTTACTAAACGTTTAATACTACGTAACCGTAGTATATAAGAAAATTATATTTGCTCAATTATACTTATAAATCGTTGTTTAGTCATTGGTTTTATTATAAAATCAGAAACAAAAATATTTTTCTGGGCACGCTCTAGGTCGTGCGGGGAAACAGAAGACGATAGGATAAATAATTCAATTCTTTTTTTCAAATGGGGTTTTAGTAATGGATACTCTTCTAGAAATCCCCAACCATCTAACACTGGCATAGCAATATCTAGAAAAATTATTTCAGGTAAACATTCATCATTTTCAACATTGTTTTGAATAAATTCGAGCGCATCTTGCCCGTTTTCAAATATTTGTATTTGGTCGACAAGGCGAGTCGATTCAATGATCATCTTAAGCAGAAAAATATAAAGCTCATCATCATCAATGAGAAATACTTTTTTAATTTGTTTCATACTACCTGATTTTTAAATTCAACAAAGAACGTTGAACCTTCCTCTGGCATACTCTCAGCCCAAATTTTTCCGTCCATTGCTTCCACCTGTGTTTTAGTAATAAATAATCCAAATCCTTTTGCTTCGGGATGGGAATGAAATATTTTCCTGATTTTAAATAGATTATCTTTGTGTTTTTTTAGATCAATACCTAACCCATTGTCAGAAACTGAAAGAATAATGGTATTACCCACTCTCTCCGTTTTTATTTTGATTATAGGTTTCCTATTTGGTGATTGATATTTTAATGAATTGCTGATTAAGTTTTGCAATATACTTGTCAAATACTTGGAAGGATAATAAATATTTGGCGATCGACTAAAATCTATTTCAAAAATAACCTGTGATTTATTTATTTGCCCCTGTAGCCCATCTAGTATTTTTTGTAGATAGTCTTCGAATATTAAATTTTCAGATTTTATTTCTCGGTCTTCTCTGATCTGAAGTGACTCTACCAATTGGTCAAAAATTTCATTCAAATTATACGTTGCGATATTTAATTTTTCTATAAATATTTTTCGTTCGGATTCATTTTCACTTGCAGTTATAAATTCAACCAGAATAGAAATATTTATGAGTGGGGAACGTAAGTTATGCGAAATAATATTACAAAAGTCTTCTAACTGTCGTTTTTGAAAAGAAAGAGATAATAGATTTTTCTGGATTTCATTATTTGCCACTTCTAAGTTCTGAGTTCTATCAGCTACTTTTTTTTCTAGCTCGGTATTTAATGTTTGAATTT
The DNA here is from genome assembly GCA_017996175.1 of Leptospiraceae bacterium. GTDB lineage: Bacteria > Spirochaetota > Leptospiria > Leptospirales > Leptospiraceae > UBA2033. The sequence goes on along the minus strand of JAGOHK010000191.1, from coordinate 4,562 downwards.
CACGAGATCGTTTGATAACTTCAATTTCTACTGCCTTTAAATGCATTTGCATTTCATCGAAAGCAATTTCTTTTTTTATCTTTTCGTCTTTCATTCTAACGAACTCTGTAACATCTTCTACCCTGTGGATAATATACATTACCTCTTGATTATTGCTTAGCACAGGAGTATTCAATGGACTCCAGTATCTAATTTCAAATTCTCCTTCTGGATTACGTATATCATATTTTTGAACTGCCATTGTATGAGGAATTTTATTCTTAATAACAAAATTCAAAGAAGCACGAAGATTTGAAACACCATCCGCTGCTAGGTCATTCGGGTTATCAGGGAATACTTCAAATATTCCTCTTCCGAGAATTTCTTCCCGTTTCGTCATAGTAGCATTGTTATAAGAATCACTTACAGCAATAATTCTTAAGTCAAGTGGTAATAGAACGAGGTATAATCCGGGGACTGCCTCAAATATTCGCTGAAATTCGATTTCGGATAGACTATTCATTGCTATTCATATATTTAAAATACACTTTTATCTTATTATTTATTGATCTAAATTCAAATTCTGTCAAGCCATTTACTCGATAAATGAATAGTTGGACGAGACCAACGGGTAAAATACAACAATGTTAATTATCAATCCCAATAAATTCTGCAATTAGGTAAAAGCTTTTTTATTTTATCTTGTTCCGGTTTAGAAAAAGGATTTCGCTTGAGGTAAAACGTTGTTAGTTTCTTCAAATCTCCGATAGATTCAGGTAGGGAAGTAATTTTATTTTGACTTAGATTTAGAATTTGTAACCTCTGCATTTTAGAAAAAGAATCCGAAACTATTGAAATTCTATTTTGACTTAGTTCGATTGAAAGAATTTCTTTTAAATCAGTTAAACCTTCGGGAAAACTTTCAAGTAGATTTTGATTCAGATAAATTCTCTGTAGATTCTTTAATTCGGAAGCCTCATTCGGGATTGAAATGATGGAATTTTTATCTAGGTTGAGTTTCTTTAATTCAGAAAGATTCCCAATGGAAGTAGGTAGAAGTCCTAAGTTGTTCGAACTCAGATTCAAGTCTTCCAAGTTATTCAAATTTCCAATTGATTCAGGTAGCATAGTAATTCGGTTCGAATTCAAATCTAAATAACGAAGAGAGACTAATCCCCCTATTCCGCTAGGCAATCTAGTAATTTGATTTGCTGCTAGATTTAGTGTTTTTAGGTTTCTTAGTTCTCCGATTTGTTCCGGTAATTCTTTTAATTTATTCTTTCTTATATCTAGATTTTGTAGATTCACAAGTTTACCAATTTCTTTTGGAATTTCCTGCAATGTATTTTCAAATAAAAAAAGACTTTCTAGTTTCTTTAAATCTCCAATTTCTGAAGAAAGAGATAAAAGCTCATTAGCCGTAAGGTTCAATTCAGAGAGATGTTCTAGTTTTGAAATACAATTCGGTAAATGTTTGATTTGATTATAAGCAAGATTGATTTTTTGAAGTTTAGTTAATTTGCAAACTTCATCTGGCACAAATTCAATTTTATTAGTCGTTACCCCCAACTCCTGTAAATTTTTTAGCTTCTCTATTTCTTTCGGAATTTCAGACAACTTAGAGTTACTCAAGTTTAGCCTGTAAACTTTTTGAGGATCGCGCAAAGCCTCTTCCATTGAAGAATAGAGTTTTTCTTTTTTTAACTCGTTTGCATCCAAGACATGTGACTCTGCAAAAATTTCACTTATACTCAAACTAAATAAAATTACAATCAAGTATTTCATATTTCCTCGTTTAGGAAAGAATTTGATGTATAGCATATTTCGTCTTGACTTTTTTAGGAAAACTGATATGTTTTGGTTCATGAAATTACAAAATTCAAGCAAAAGGAATCAACAAAATAAATATCGAAATAGGAATACTACAAATAGAAATTTCACTTTAAGGACTCTTTCCGAAAATAGCCTGCGCTCTCCTATTTACTCTAAACATTTCGCAGTACTGCCGCACGTTAGTCTATTTGGTTTGCGGAATTCTCTAAATCGAAAATTTTTACGGTTAATGATTTTTGGATTCTGCTTTATTACAGCGTTTTGCAGTTCTAGAGAAAATAAAAATCCTACTTTTTTAGAAGACACTTCTTACGAAATAAAATTTTCCCCTTGTGTATGTAAACGCCAAGACATGATCGTACAAGCCAAAAAAGTAATTCTCGCTCAAGGCATTAAGGATTACACAGAATTTACCGCAAAAGAAATCGAACCGGAATTAGAATCGGAAATTATCGAAAAGGAATATGATCATTTTTTGTATGACTTTTCTCTCCAAAATAAACCTAATTCACAATCAAATATAAACGAAGAAGATTATATAACAGCCGAAGGTAAAGTAAATCAAAAAGAATTAAATAATTATATAGAAATAAATTCAAAGCCTAATCGTCGTAAGCCAATGAATTCGTCAACGGATTATGGTTCAAAGGGATTAGAGGTAATCAAAGGTTTTCAATCCGACAGAAAAAAGCGTCATACGGTATCGGAGATCTCTAAATCACGTCCGATTACTTTGTATGAAATGAAAAAAAAGTAAGGTTAATGAAGAAAATCCTTAATCGGCAAATAGATAGTAAACCGTGTTCCTATATTTTCTTTGCTGACTACTGAAATATTTCCTTTTAAACTTTGGATGATACCATACACACTTGCCAGTCCAAGCCCTGTTCCACCATCATTTTGTTTAGTAGAAAAAAATGGTTCAAAGATTTTCTCTAAATTTATCTGGCTAATACCCACACCATCATCTCGAACAATGATTCGGTAGAAAAATAAACTTTCGGGTGAATGAATAATATGTTTTGTTTCCGCCGAAACAGGAATTTTATCTAAATGGATAGTAAGATTTCCCACTTCTTTATTTTTCATCGCGTAAATGGCGTTGTTGCATAGATTATATATAACTTGGTGAATATTTGTTTCACTTGCTTCTAGGGGAGAATATTCTAAGTCAGTAAAAAAAGTTATTTTTATATGACTTGGCTTAATTACTTGGAGTTCAGCCAGTGTTTCGTTAATAATTTTTTTTACATCAATTCTATGAGTAGGTTCTGAAATTTTTTGCGCTACTTTTAAAATCTGTGAAATCATATTTTTTCCGCGCTTGGTTGAAGTTTGAATTTTACTTATAAAATTAGATAGTTTTTTAACATCTTCTGACTCATCCATTTTAGAAAGTGTGGTTAATATTAAATCCGAAAACAAAGTGATTGGTTGTAATACATTATTAAAATCATGAACGATAGTGCTTGCCGTATTTCCAATCGCTTCCATTTTCTTTTTAGTAAACAATTGTTTTTCAATTTTTATTTTTTCGGTAATGTCAACGGCTGAAATCACCACTTGAATCACTTTTTGAGTCTCCTCTGAAAAAATGGGTTGGGTATTTACTGAGAACCACTGGCATTCCCGTTCACTCATTGGGATTCCGATTACTACGCCTACACAGGACTTTCCGGTATTTAGAGTTTTAATGGATGGTAAATCTCTTTTCTTAATCTGTATCTGATTTTCATCGACAAATGGAAATTTAGCGCTCGTCTTAATATAATTTTTAACTTGACTTAAAATCCTTAGCCCACCAGAATTACAAGTTAGAACTTCTAAATTTTTATCTAATACTACAATAGAATCAGATACGACGGAAAAGATATGTGTATAAAGTAATTCCGTTTCTTGTAACTTCATTTGATTTTTTATATCCTCTGTTACATCGATTAAACTAAAAAGCAAATATGTTGTTTTACCGTCCTTATCCTTAATTGGTTTTAAAGTCCAATCCCAGTATGTTGTCCCCCACTCAGGATGATCGGGAAAACTAAATGGTTTTGCATATACAGTACAGGACTCACCTGTTTCCACAACTCTTTTAAAGATAGATTCATTTTCCGAATGTGGAAATAATTCAAAATGATTTTTCCCTATAAAATATTCCATTGGATATCCGCAAGCTTTAGCATAAGCCTCATTTACACTTAAAAAGTAAAATTCATTGTCCAAATACACAAAACAAACATGAGTGTTTGCGAATATATTTTCTAAATCTCTTTGGATTTGATTGGCTCGATCTCTTTCAAATTTTTTCTTAGTTATATCTACTAACGTTAAAATAATAAACTTTAACTTTCCTTCTTCAAAAACAGGGACCGAATTAAAACGAATCCATTGTTCTCGTTTATTCGAGTAAACAAATCCTATATCTACATCTCTACAAATTTCTCCCGTTTGATGAGTTATAAAATGAGGAAGTTTAATTTTATCAATGACTTCTTCATTCTTATTTAGTAATACTGTTTTACTTTTAATATGCTCTCTACTTTCTAGCTCTTCAAATGTAAAGCCTGTGATTCTTTCGGTGCTAGAATTACAAAATTGAATGCTTAACTCCGAATCAAAAATCAATACACCCTCGGAGAGATTTTCTAGAATATTTCTATAATATTCCTCTTTTTCCCTAATCTCTTTTTCTAAAAGAATTAGTTTTGTAACATCCTTGTAAAGTCCTAAAACTCCAGTGGTATTTCCAGTCT
>JAGOHK010000011.1 GCA_017996175.1 Leptospiraceae bacterium | reverse complement strand
ATGTATTAATCTTAGATGCCGTTAGGCGTTGAGCACTTAGCCTCGCTTTTTATCTTGCAAACTTTTTAAAAATGTATTAATCTTAGATGCCGTTAGGCGTTGAGCACATAATTGCAGCCAAACAAACTAAACCAAGAATTGCTAATGTATTAATCTTAGATGCCGTTAGGCGTTGAGCACAAATTGTATGAATGAAAAAGAGATACAACTTAATAAAAATGTATTAATCTTAGATGCCGTTAGGCGTTGAGCACTCGAGATGTGTGCGAGACATCTCAATGTAACTATTAACGATGTATTAATCTTAGATGCCGTTAGGCGTTGAGCACAAGGATGTAAGATAATGAGCGTCAAGGTAAATATATGTATTAATCTTAGATGCCGTTAGGCGTTGAGCACGCAACTGCTAAAGCGGCTAACGTTCCAATTGAAGCGGCAATATGTATTAATCTTAGATGCCGTTAGGCGTTGAGCACCTCAAAGAATGGGATAAAACAGACATATCAGATATTGATGTATTAATCTTAGATGCCGTTAGGCGTTGAGCACTAATGCCGCAACTAACGTTTAAACCAACACCAAAATATGTATTAATCTTAGATGCCGTTAGGCGTTGAGCACACTTGAGATTGCTTTATCTGAGTAGAGCGAATGAACGGATGTATTAATCTTAGATGCCGTTAGGCGTTGAGCACCTGAGACTGCTGGGGCTAATTGGATTGCAGTCTACAAAATGTATTAATCTTAGATGCCGTTAGGCGTTGAGCACATACCATTGCAGGGGTTATATCTGATCCAATTAACTATGTATTAATCTTAGATGCCGTTAGGCGTTGAGCACCGATGTTTTCGGGGATTCTCCGATTTGATTGTAGCTAATATGTATTAATCTTAGATGCCGTTAGGCGTTGAGCACCATATCAAAGAGCGCAACTTGTAGAGCCAGAATATAAATGTATTAATCTTAGATGCCGTTAGGCGTTGAGCACCACAAATAGGTAAAGCACTTGGCATTGGTGCAGGTAATGTATTAATCTTAGATGCCGTTAGGCGTTGAGCACATTGCAAATAGTTAAACTCATCTTGAGCCTCTTGGTCATGTATTAATCTTAGATGCCGTTAGGCGTTGAGCACCATATCAAAGAGCGCAACTTGTAGAGCCAGAATATAAATGTATTAATCTTAGATGCCGTTAGGCGTTGAGCACTTTAAAAATATGAGGTGGATTTGCAACAAACATGACAAAATATGTATTAATCTTAGATGCCGTTAGGCGTTGAGCACGGTAATTGGTAGAGGAGCTTTTGAGGCTGATAAAAAAGATGTATTAATCTTAGATGCCGTTAGGCGTTGAGCACGACGCTCCAGAATCACTGCTTGCAGAAGTGAGAAAATGTATTAATCTTAGATGCCGTTAGGCGTTGAGCACATTCGTGGGTTTCGAGTGAAGAACCTTATTCTAGAAGCATGTATTAATCTTAGATGCCGTTAGGCGTTGAGCACTCCGCCTCTTGGCAAAGATGGGTCATATACAGGTTATGTATTAATCTTAGATGCCGTTAGGCGTTGAGCACACTTGTAGAGTCATCTATCAGTATAACCTCGACTTAGAGAAATGTATTAATCTTAGATGCCGTTAGGCGTTGAGCACGGCTCAAATATTGAAGGCGAACAAACGTTTGTTCGCCTTCAATATATGAGCCTGAGGTCTTAGAGTCTGAACAAACCCTTATTAACGATATAAAGTCCTTTTACCTAGAACTACTCTTCGTCTACTCTAGAACGACTCTTCGAGCCAAATTTGGCTCGAAGAGTCGTTCTAGATGGCTTTTAGATCCGAATTAGATAAGAGGATATCCTATAGTTAACTTGACGTTATTAGGATAAGATTATTTACAGAAATCAAACTGAATTTGGGGGGTCATGGTGAGTGTCGAACCATGGCTAATATACTCAGAACAGATTGGTTTTCGGTTTCTTTATCCTGTAAATTTTGTTAATCCTGTCTAAAAAAATTTTCTGTACCGGAAACCAATCTAGCTTGTGTGTATATATTCCATGAGGGGTTTTAAATTTCTACTATTGTAGATCCAGAGTCACCCTTCCCTATTGTAAAATAAAGAGTACTTCCTATATCAACTTCACTCTCAGCCCAAACTCTACCTTGGTGTTTCTCTATAAACTCTTTGCAAAGTAAAAGTCCGATCCCACTACTGGATTCTTTTTCTGTTCCTTCTCTATTTACTTTTTGGTCGATCCTAAATATCTTTTCTAAAATTTCTAAACTCATTCCAATTCCATTGTCTTTGACATAAACTAGAATTTCCTTTCCTTTATCTTCCGCACCGATAATTACTTTGCCACCTCGATTAGTAAACTTAATTGAATTAGAAATTAAATTTCGAAATATTACATTTATCATCGCATAATCAATAATTACCTCCAATTTCTTGGATACTTGATTTACTATTTCGATTTCTTTTTTGTTAGCAGTGTCAGATAAAACATTAATACTTTCGTCTAAGATTTCAGACAAAAAATAAGGTTTAGGATTAAATTCAATTGTTCCTTTTTGTACGCTTGCCCATGCTAATAAATTTTCTAGTAGTTTAAAAATTTTTTCTGCTGAAGCATGTATTAAATTACTAACTTGTTTCATTTCTTCTAAAGACATTTCATCCACTTCCATCATTTCCGTTAAGCCAAGAAAGCCGCTAAAAGGTCCTCTTAAATCATGCGCAATGATAGAAAAAAATTTATCCTTCGAAGCATTTAATTCTGCGAGTTCCTTGTTCTGTCGCATCACTTCTTTCTCTACCTGTTTGCGCTCTGTAATGTCTTCAATAGAAGCAATCACACCTTCGAACTCGCCATTACTACCGATCATGGGCGCTGCGTTAATAGAAAGTAAAACCTGTTTGCCATTAGGCGCTTGAATAGAATGTTGAATGTCTGCAACCGGTTTTAAAGTATTTTTGACTTGAACAAATGGTAAACGTTCTACAGGAAAATCATTTCCTTCTAAATCCGCAATATGCCAATCTGGAACATTGTAATCTCTACTTGTAACTTCATTGTGAGTAAGTCCAAAGATACTAACTGCTCTAGGATTTGCTAAAATAATTTTTCCATTTTTATCTAAATAAACAATTCCAACAAAACTTGTTTCCATTATTCTAAAATTAAAATCTCTTTCTCTACGTAGTTCTTGTTCTATTCTTTTCTGTTCCGTAATATCAATAAAAGATACTACGACCCCGTAATTGGATAATTCTATTGGTGAGGCATTCACGATTATCCACGAAATACTTCCATCTGGTTTTTGAACTCCCATTTCAACATTAGAAATAGCTCGTTTTTCTTTCATTGCTCGAACACTTGCAAATTCCTCAGGCGGCATGATAGATAAATCCGGTCGAATAACTTTCCATTCATTCTCGGTATTGTTTCTAGAGAGACATTGTTCTTTCGTAAGTCCCAGTATTTTTTCAGAAGCTTTGTTACAATCCACGATATTTCCCATTTTATCAGTAATCGAGACTCCTACATCGAGCATATCAAAGATAGTTTTTAATTTCTTCTCACTTTCCAGTACTTCATTTTCTAAATTTTTTCGTGTTGTAATGTCTTTTGCAATCCATATAGAACCCTCTTGGGGATTATTGGGATTAATCGCTTGTCCGACAAAAGAACACCAGAATTCATTGCCTGATTTCTTTTTTTGTTTTACTTCTGTCGAAAACTGTCTACCAGAACTCAAAGTGCTATAAGCTGCTTTTCCAAACTCTTCATAAACTTTTTCATTCAAATAAAATTTTAATGTGCTCTCCCCTACAATTTCTTCGAGCGAATATTCATACATTGCCGCTGCTTTTTTGTTTGCCCAAACTATTTTTCTATCTTTTAGAAAGAAAATACCAGTAGCGATATTATCTAAAATTGTTTCTCTTTCAAGTAAAAGGTGTGAAGTTCGTTCTTCCAATATTTTCCTATCGGTAATATCAATTGCATGTCCTACGATAATAAAATCATCCTCTGTAGATTTAAACTTTAGGGAGCGATCTTCGAGCCAATGCCATTCTCCTTTATTGTCCTTGATTCTATATTCGATACAAAAGGATTTAACTTCTCTTACTCTTTGAATAATTTGATTTACCTGCAAAGTATCGTCAGGATGGATTGACTCATTCCATAACATTGGATTTGAAATTAACTGTGATGGGGTATAACCCAGAATATCCACTACGTGAGTAGAATAAAAGATTCCACCTTCTCTAATTGAAAACTGGTAAACGATTCCAGGAATACTTTCAATTAGAGAATGAAAATATATTGAGTCTGACCCAGCTTTCAATTGAGCATTTTCTTGACGCAATTTTTCTATTTCTGCGATCAGCTCTTCGTTAGTTTTTTCCAAAGTAAGTACCTTAGTTTAACAATTACATTATTTTAAAATTTAAATTCCAAACTCTCCAAGGACGATAGGCGAAATGATAGAAAGTCGATCGATCATCTTTCCATGAATGATAGAATTGCTTGCAAGAAGATTCGGGGCAAATACAGAGAAGTCGTTACCATCAAAAGTAGAAAGTTTCCCACCTGCTTCTTCTACGATGATGGAAGCAGCAGCCATGTCCCAAGGTTTTAAATTTTCTTCCCAGTAAGCATCAAATCTACCCTCTGCAACCCAACACAAATCTAGGCTAGCAACTCCCGTTCTTCGAACATCTCGAACGGCTAACAGTATAGAGCGAAGATTTTCAATTATACTTTCCATCCTTCTTTTTTTTTCATAAGGAAAACCAGTCGAGACTAACGCATCGATTAACTCGGAGGTAGGAGAAACTGAAATTTTTTCTCCATTTTTAAATGCACCCTTACCGCGCATTGCGTGATACGTATCAGCCAACGCCGGAAAACTGACAATTCCCATGTCGATTCGCTTTGTTTCCAAATTTTCCAAACCTAGACAAATTCCATACAAAGGCAGCCGGTGAGCGTAATTGGTAGTTCCATCAACTGGGTCGATTATCCATCGGTACTGATTTTTACCTTCGTAATTAGTTCCTTCCTCTCCCATAATTGAATCTTCAGGAAAAAAGGTTCGAATTTCTTCGATTACCATTTTTTCAGAGCCTAAATCCGCTTCGGTAACTAGGTCAATCGGACCTTTCTTGTCAATTTTTAGTCCGACTTTCGCTTGCGTCTGAATCAAAAATGCCTGAATTTTAGGCAAAAACTCTTGAAAATGTTCGAATCTTTTAGTTATGTCTCTTTCCATCATTCCCTATTTTGTTTTTTAGTTTATACCGATTTTTTAAGTAATTGTTTATTTAACTCTAAAAAGTCAATCGGTACATACCCCTTTTCGAAAAAATTCAGCAATTAGTTTTGAAAAGGGGTATATATATGCGTCAACTATATAAGTTTGGTCATATATTGGTAAATCTTTTATTTTATAGGAGAGATTAAATGGAAAAACAAATTATGGACATTCTAAATGTTGGAATTGGATTATTACAAGCAGGAAAGGAAGGTTTAGAAAGAGCAAAAACTGAACTGGAAAAATCTTACACTGAACTAAGCACAAAAGGTGCCCAAGACAATTCAGAAGGTGCAGTCCAAATCAGACAGTCTTTAGATAAAATCATTGGTGACATCAAAGAATTTACAAGTGTAGCTGGTAAAAACTACGAGGATACACGTTCTAAAATCATAGACAACTACAATAAAATTACAGAAGAAATTCAAAGCAAAATGCCAGAAGGAAAAGTAGAAGCTGTTAAAGCAAAAATTTCTGAAGTGGCTGAGAATATTAAAAAGGTAAAACAAGCTTAAAATTCAAATGTACGATTAACGCGTATGCAAGGGAAAAATACTTATTTGACGATCAAGTCAAAATCAATTTGCGAAGTATATAAAATACTAGAGAAGGTTTTTCGTGCGAACAAGTCGCAAGGGCATCGATTTACAGAAATATTTTTCAGGAATCGGTGCTCTCACCTAATACTCGTTACCCGCATCATTATTTCAGACAAATTATTCAAGTCGGTATTCATCGGCAGTAAAAAATCCAATTTATGAAAAAAAGAAAACTATTAGTCACGACCGCACTTCCGTACGCAAATGGATCCATTCACCTAGGGCATATGTTGGAGGGAGTGCAAACTGATATTTGGGTTCGTTTCCAAAAACTTGCGGGTAACGAATGTTATTTCTTTTGTGCAGACGACACACATGGAACACCAGTAATGTTAGCTGCAAAAAAAGAAGGAATTTCTCCGGAAGAGTTGGTAACAAAAATTCATAAGGAACATTACAAAGACCTGACCGGATTTCATATTGAATACGATAATTATTATTCAACAAACTCACCGGAAAATCGGCATTATTCGGAAGAGATTTATAATAGCTTAAAAACGAAATCTCACATAGCTGAACGAGAGATTGAACAATCTTACTGTGAACACGATAAAATGTTTCTGCCAGATCGTTTTATCAAAGGAACTTGTCCGAAATGTAGCGCAAAAGATCAATATGGCGATGGATGCGAAGTATGTGGCTCCAATTACTCTCCTAAAGATTTAGTTGATTCTCACTGTGCGATTTGCGGAAATACACCTGGACTAAAAAAATCAAAACATTTATTCTTTAAATTACAAGACTTCCAAAAGGAACTTTCCGCTTGGATAGAAAATCCAGACCATGTACACGAAGGAGTTCGTAATAAATTAAATGAATGGTTCTCTCAGGGATTACAAGAATGGGATATTTCGCGTGACGGTCCTTACTTTGGTTTTGAAATTCCGGGTGAAACAAATAAATACTTTTACGTGTGGTTAGATGCGCCTATTGGTTATATGGCGTCATCGAAAAATTTCTTTAAAGACAGCCCACTCTTCGATGAATTTTGGAAATCGGGAGAGGGAGAAATAATCCACTTCGTCGGCAAAGACATATTGTATTTTCATGCACTCTTCTGGCCTGCCATGCTTATGGGCGGTGATTATAAAACTCCCAACCGAGTCAACGTACATGGATTTATTACTGTAAATGGGGAAAAAATGTCCAAGTCCCGTGGAACATTCATCAAGGCATCCACTTTCTTAAAATACTTAGACCCCGAACACTTTCGATTTTTTATTGCAAGCAAATTAAATGACACTTTAGATGATTTGGATTTGAATTTTTCGGATTTTAGCTCTAAGGTAAACTCTGACTTAATTGGTAATTTTATCAATATACTTTCTAGAACTGGAACTTCTATTTTGGATAAACTAGATCGTAAATTAGGAACGTTAAGCGCAGAAGGTAAAACGTTAGTCGATACTCTAGTAGCAAGTAAACTAGAAATTCTAAAAAATTACGAAGATAAAAATTACTCCAAGGTAATGAAAGAAATTGCCCGACTCGGAGATTTAGTAAATAAATATGTCAACGACAAAGCTCCTTGGAATCTAGTGAAAACAGATAAAGAAGCGGCAAGACAAGTGGTGACAACTGCAATTAATTCGGCAAGGATACTTGCTATTTACCTACAACCAGTGATTCCTAAAATTTCTGAGAACATTTTCCAATTTCTAAGTCTAAATTCTAAAATCCAATTTTCTGAATTAGAAAAAATTTTAGAAAATGTAGAAATTTTACCCTATCAAATGTTATCTCAAAGAGTAGACGAAAAGGCGATTACGATGATGTTAGAAGAAAATAAAGAATCACAAAAAGACGAAACAAAAGCCCAGCCCGTAAACCAAAAGACAGAAAAGAAAGCTGAGTCTAACGAGTCTGGCTTAATTAACATTAACGATTTAACGAAAGTGGAACTAAGAGTGGGACTCATCAAAGAGGCAAACCACGTAGAAGGTGCGGATAAACTTCTGAACGTAAAAGTAGATCTAGGAGAAAAAGGAATCAAAAACGTATTTGCTGGCATAAAATCTGCATACAAACCAGATGAGTTAGTAGGAATGAAAGTAGTTGTTGTAGCAAACCTAGAACCTAGAAAGATGAAATTTGGAATGTCAGAGGCTATGTTACTCGCAACTGGCAAAGAGGAAACATTATCACTTTTTATTCCCCATAGAAATGCAAGTCCAGGGGATATTCTAAAGTAACAAGAGCGAAACATGTCACTAATAAAAAATATTTACATCGAAAATAACTCCCACCACAAACTTGGTATTACCCCCAAAGAGATAAAAGCTAATATCAAAAAAGTTGTAGACCATATAACAAATTTGAAGGGTTATGAACTTTCTCTCTTGGTCACGAGTGACGAGGAAATTCAAAAAATTAATCTTGCAAAAAGAGGAAAAGATAAAGCGACTGACGTCCTCTCATTTCCAATAATTGAAAAAGATTTACCAGATGGCTATAAAATTTTAGGTGAAGTAGTAATTTCTATTGATACCATGAGAAGGCAAGCTCGTGAAATAGGTCATAGCGACAAAGAAGAATTTTATAGACTATTAGTTCATGGAATCCTACACTTACTCGGATTTGACCACGAAAAAAGTGCATACGAAGAAAAACGTATGCAGGAAAAAGAAGATGAATGTCTTCAACTTATTCTTGGGTAATTAAGAATTAAACTCAATTAATAGCATTGTCATATCATCTTTGACAATATTTTCAGAGAAACGAATAGAAGAATCAGATACAGCTTTTAAAAATTCACTCCCCTGCAAATATGTTTTGGTTTTTACATCCTCTAAAAATTTTTCATTCCCATAAATTTCATTTTCATGATTAAATATTTCAAACATACCATCAGAAAATAAAAATAGTCGATCTCCTTTTTCTAATTGAATCGAACTAGTGGAACTCAAAAACTCTTTCATTAAAATTAAAGGAGTCCCGGTTCCTTCTAACAAAATAAATTCGTTATTTCGAATCAAAACAATTGAATGAAGTCCCGCGTACGCATAATGCAGTGTAAACTCAATCGGATCAAATCGTAAATAGACCCCGGTGATATAATGTCCTTTCACATAATCCAAAAGAGTACTATGAAGATAACTAAGCTCATTTTCAACAGCAGGTTTATCATGCGGCATAGTCTGAAAACAGAGAACTGCCATACAAGAAACCATTGCAGATGATATACCATGCCCCGACACATCCCCAAAAAGTATATCAGTCTTACCCGCTCTTTCGAAATGAGAAAAAAAATCTCCACCCACCTCACTCATTGGTTTATAATAGGAATACATTTTATAAAATTTTGATTCAATAAAACTGGAGGGGATAAGAGTAGTTTGCGTAACTCTTGCTTTTTTAATATCTTTCTCTAAATGAAATAGTACTTCCGATAATTTCTGTCTTGATTTAGAAATTTCTTCTCTTTGTTTTTCAATTTGAATGATATTTTCTCGATTTAGCAGTGCGGAACGAATACGCGCGAGAAGTACTTTCGGAATAATTGGTTTAATAATAAAATCAGTCGCACCCAAATCAAGGCATTGCTCAATTATGTCAGGGCTTTCCTCTGATGTTAACATAATAATAGGTATATTTGCAAAACTCTCAACTGTACGTATGGATTTTAAAATTTCAATACCGCTAGTGTCCGAAAGGTAAAAATCCAAAATAACTAGATCCACTTTTTCGTTACCAACTAGATCAACTACTTTTTCTGGACTAGCCGTATGAATCACTTTATAGCCTTTCTTTTTTAAGACACGCTCAAGCGACATTACAATCAGTTTATCGTCATCAATCAGTAGTATAGTTTGATCTAACTCGCTCATAAGAATACTTAGTTTAATTCAATCTGCTTCCTTAGTCTTTTAAATCAAATAGAAACTAACCAAGGAAATCATTTTTTTGCTCTATCACGTAATAATTTCAAAAAAAAGAATCCAATGCTTTGTAAATAACGCATATTTTTTCATTTCCTGCTCTAATTACTTTTAAAGGAAGGTTTGTATGAAAATTAAATTCTATCAATGTATTTTTATTTTAGTAATTTTCTTAGTTTTTGGAGGTGTCCTTCAAAATCTAAATGGTGATAAACAAAGGTCAAAGTTAGAACAACAAAAAATATCGTTCGAAGATATTAGTTTTTTAGACTCTGATTCAGATTGGCAATACACAACGCAAGAAATCGACTCCAGAAATATTTCTAACTTAGATTGGAATACTGTCGTATGGCATTCTTACAAAGTTCCATCCAATATTAAGACCGAGGTTACAAAAGTATGGGTTCGTAAAAAGATTTTTCTACCAGAATCATTTTCGCAAACTCAATTTGCACTCAGATTGGGGATTATCTCTGATAGAGATAAAACTTATTTCAATCAAGTTTTGATTGGCAAAACAGGTGAATTCGGAAATCCCGCTCCCCAAAGTTACGACAAAGTTAGAATTTACGAAATCCCAGAATCTCTGATTCTAAAAGGGAAAGAAAATATAATCCTAATCGAAATAGAGCGATTTTTTTCTGATGAAATAGGGATTACCCAAGATATAACCGCAATCGGTTCAACTTTAAAAATTCAATCCGAAAAATACAAAGAAGACCTATACAAACTCATTTTACTTGCAGTCTATGCAAGCGTTGGATTCTACTTCTTATTTCTATTTCTAAGACGGAGGCAAGAAAAAGAAAATCTTCTCTTCGCCTTATTCGCATTTTGCGTTGTGACTTATCAATTCATGCGAACCCAAATCAAATACGAACTAGGTTTAGATTTTATATCAATGAAAAAGATCGAATACGTTGTATTTACCGCTTTAGTTCCACTTTTTACAAACTTTATTAGAGTCTATTTTAGAATTCCTATTTCAAAATTTCTGATTGGACTAAATTTTATTTCAGTCCTAATCATGGTATTTTTCACTGTCAATTCAGATTTAATTCTATTTGATAAAGTAAATAAAAGTTTTATTCAACCAGTTGGATTTATTTATATATGTCATCTATTTTACTTTCTAATTTCTTCCATGCGGAAAAAAGACATAGATGCTTTGTATATTTTTTTGGGAGTTTGCATTATTTTCTTATCCGTTGTGACAGATATTTTAAGTGATAGAGGTTACTTTCCATTACCCAGAACATTTGGATATATTTTTATATTTTTTATTCTAAGCATCGCTACCATACTTGCGAATAAATTTGTGCGATTACATAAGGAAGTAGAAGAATTAAATATATCTCTTGAAAATAAAGTTGAACAAAGAACAAAAGAATTAAACCAATCTATGAAGGATATTCAACAAATTAAAACCCAACAAGATGGAGATTATTTTTTAACTTCTCTTTTACTAAGTCCACTTATAGCCAATAAAAATAAGAGTGAAATTGTAAAAACAGAATTTTACTCCAAACAAAAAAAGACATTTCATTTCAAAAATAAAACTTATGAAATTGGTGGGGATATTAGTATTTCGGCAAATATAACGTTAAACGATAAACAATTTACTGTTTTTATTAATGGAGATGCAATGGGCAAATCCATTCAGGGAGCAGGCGGAGCCCTTGTAATGGGAGTTGTGTTTAATACTGTTTTGTCGCGGTCGCAAATCAACAGTTTCAAAATGAAAACTCCCGAGAAATGGATAAAGGATACATTTTTAGAATTGCAACGAATTTTTGAATCTTTCGACGGAACCATGTTTTTATCTTGCGTGATGGGACTCATTGATGATGAAACTGGATTTTTGTATTATATAAATGCCGAACATCCTTGGACAGTTTTATTCCGAAATGGAGAAGCTAGTTTTATCGAAGAAAAATTTACCACACGTAAACTAGGTATTTTTGAAAATGAAAAATTATTTCAAGTGCAGACAATGAACTTAAAAGAAGGAGATATTTTAATTCTAGGTTCTGATGGAAGAGATGATATTCAGATAGGCACAGCGGATAACGTTCGTTTGATAAATGAAGATGAGACTTTATTTTTAAATTTCGTAAAACGCGCAAATGGAAATTTACAAGAAATTGTAAATCTATTACATAAAACAGGAGAACTAACGGATGATTGTAGTCTTTTAAAAGTGGAGTATTTAGGTTTTGCGGCTAATCCCCATAAAACTAACTTTACTGAAATTCTTTCTAGAATATTTAAAAATTATCATGACATACAAATGCAAAACTATCAGGAGAATATCTACCTACTGAAAAATGTTTACCGCTTAAATCCTTACAATGAAGTGGCTAATAAACAATTAGGATTTTTCTATTTCAAAAGAAGGGATTTTCAGAATGCAATTAAACATATAAACTACTACACTCATAAAAAACCGGAATCCACAGAAATGTTATACTTAGCTTCCGTCTCGAATAAAAAATGTGGTAATTATGAAAAGGCTGTAGACATTGGAGAACAAATATTACTTCGAGAACCAAAAAATTTTAGAAATCTAAAAAATCTAAAAGAACTGTACAAACTCACTAATAAACTAGAAAGAGAAAATGAACTCGATATAAAAATAAAGGAATTAAAAAAATGAGATACTTAGAATTAAAAATCAATTTGCCCAAAGACATTTCGGAAGAATTCACTGAATTCCTAGACTCACTCTCCGTCGAAGGCTATTATGAAATCTTGTTTGACTCCACTCTACCGCGTCCAGCCTCGGGAGAAATTCTTCGAGATGATACCAATATCCAAGTTTACTTAGGTGAATCGGATACAGAAAAAGAAATCAAGATTATCATCTATCTTAAGACATTTGCCTCCGGAAAATCTTTTGTAGAATCCAGAATTGTAGAAACCAAAGAATTTGAAGAAGCATATAAAGAATTTTACAAACCATTTCAAATTGGGGAGCATTATTGGATAATTCCTACATGGGAAAAAGAATCAGAACTTTCTAAAAAAGTTTTAGAAGAGAAAAATAATGTTATCCTCTATATGAATCCAGGACTAGCATTTGGGACTGGACACCATGAAACAACTAAACTTATGATTTCTCGAATTGAAAAAATTGTAAAGGAAGGTATGTCTATTTTAGATATGGGAACTGGTTCCGGCATATTGTCAATAGCCGCAGGTTACAAAAAAGTAAAAGACATTTTAGCAATAGATATTGATCCCAATGCTGTTCGTGCAACCGAATTTAACTGGGCAGAAAACCAATTTCCAAACCCTGTAGACTTTAAAATTCTAGAAGGTGGCTTCGATCATCCTGATGTAACCCAAAAATCTTACGACTTAATGCTGGGTAATATCACGTATGCCGTTATTTCACAAAATATAGAATATATAAAGCGAATAAAGACTAATCGATTTTTATTCAGTGGACTCATTATCGAAAAAAAAGAAGATTCTATTCGCCTTTTTAAAGACAAACTTGGTGGTAATCTTGTTTACGAAGAACAATTCAATGATTGGATAATCTTAGAATGGGAGAGATGATAAAATGAAAATTAAATCCACTCAAAAGACAAAAACGATTTTTGAAAAAATAAAAAAGAGTGATTCTAAAAAAAACGAATATTGGTCTGCTAGAGACTTAGCAAGAATTTTAGAATATTCAGAGTATAGACATTTTAAATCAGTGATAGACAAAGCAAAAGAAGCCTGTAAAAATAGTGGTCAGAGAATAGACGACCATTTCGAGGAAGTGCTCGATATGGTAAACATAGGTTCAGGTGCTTCTAGAAATTTAGAAAATGTATTACTATCGCGTTATGCTTGTTACCTAATAGTACAAAATGCAAGCCCAGATAAGGAAATTGTTGCATTGGGGCAAACTTATTTTGCCGTTCAAACTAGAATGCAAGAAATTCAGCAGACTGTTGATTATAACGAACTAAACACAGAGGAAGAAAAACGATTATTTTTGCGAAAAGAAATGACATCGCATAATAAGAAGTTAGCCGATGCCGCAAAGAAAGCTGGCGTAATCACTCCTATTGATTATGCAGTGTTTCAAAATCACGGCTACATGGGATTATACGGTGGGCTGGATGCTAAAAATATCCATAAAAATAAGGGACTCAAGAAAAAAGAAAATATATTAGATCATATGGGTAGCACCGAGCTTGCCGCAAATCTCTTTCGTGCAACGCAAACAGAAGAAAAATTAAAACGAGAAAATATCAAAGGCAAAACTAAAGCAAATCAAACTCACTACGAAGTAGGCAAAAAAGTTCGCGCCACAATTAAACAGTTAGGCGGAACAATGCCTGAAAATTTACCCGTAGCCACAAGTATCAAAAATTTAGAAGTTCCCAAAAAAGGAATTCCTTAAAATCTAGACCATTTCGAGGAAGTGCTCGATATGGTCAATAAATTTCAAAAAAATCCTATCAATCAATTTTAACATTTCTTAAAAACTCTGCGCTCTCTTCAGGCAAAGTGGTATTAATGTACATCCCACTTCCCATTTCAAATCCAGCTTGTTTTGTAATACGTGGAACAATCGAAAGATACCAATGATAATACTTAGTCCTTCTTTCTGCTAAAGGTGCGGATCGAATGGTAAAATTGTAATCAGGATTACCTAATCCAAAATAGAGCATCGAAAGAACTTTTTTCATAATACTAGCTAGGTCTTTTAACTCTGCATCGGTAGCATCTTCATAAGAAGAAGTATGCTCTCTTGGAAAAATCCAAATATGAAATGGAGTTAAAGCGGCATACGGGATGAAGGCGATAAAGTTTACAGTCTCCGCAATGATTCGAGAGCCAGCGGCGATTTCATCTAACAAAGTCCTACAAAAAATACAATCTCCGTGGTCATCAAAGTAGCGCATAACTTCCTGTATCCTTGAACGAAAGTTGTAAGGCACAACAGGAGTAGCCGCTATTTGGCAATGAGGGTGTTCTAGAGAACTTCCCGCCGCTTCTCCATGATTTTTAAAAATAACAATGGTCTCCATTCTTCGGTCTTTCGCAATTTCTTCATAACGCATTCTAAAAGCGAGAAACAAATCGTAAATATCCTCAACTGGAAGTAAACCCGTAATCGCATTATGAACCGGTGTTTCGATTACAACATCATGAATTCCGACACCTGATATAGTTGTATTGATTCCATCTTTCCATCTAAGCCTGTCTCCTTCTGGCGAAAGGGCTGGATATTTATTTGCGAGTATTTTTATTTTCCAACCATTAGGTCCGTCAATACGTAATTGTTCTTTGGTGGAATCGTGTTTATCCCCAGGACAAAAAGGGCAAGATTCTAAAAAAGGCGGGATGATAATTTTCTGCTCTTTTTTCATAAATTGATCTGGTCTTTTCGCTCTTTCCGTTGCAATGATAACCCAGTCTCTTGTTATAATATTTTGTCTAATCTCGGACATAAACACCTCTCATACATAACGCATAACTATCTTAATGCGAAAACGATTTAGTAGCAAGCAGGATTTTAAAACCAACATCTATCATTTATCATAGAATTTTGTAATTGAAAATGCGATTGACAAAAGAAACAAATAGAATTTAACTCATAGTCATGTCACCTGTTTTAGAAAATCCTGCGATACGTAGTCGTGCCCACCTACTCTCAGTAAAAGAATACCATGCCCTCGGCGAACTTGGTTTTTTGTCTAAACGCACAGAACTCATAGAAGGAGTAGTAATCGAGAAAATGCCTAAATCTCCACGCCACGCAACTTTAGTTTTAAAAATTCTAAAAGCACTTACTCTAATTATCCCTAAAAATATGCACGTAAGATCAGAACAACCAATCACTTTAGAACAATCCGAACCAGAACCAGACATTTCCATTGTAAAAGGTTCGATCAGTGACTATGAAAATTCGCATCCAACTCAGGCAGAACTTGTTGTAGAAGTTTCTCTTACCACTTTATCTGAAGATAGATCTATGGCATTTGTATATGCACAAGCTAACATTCCAGAATATTGGCTCTTCAATCTAAATAATAATACAGTGGAAGTTTATGCAAAACCTATGCAAGATAGGTATTCAGAAATGAAAACCTATTCTAATACTGACATTCTAACTCTGACTTCATTGCCAGAAATCAAACTCGAACTCTCTTCTATTTTTTAATTTTACAATATTTCTTTTAAATTCAACTGAAAGCCGGGTAATACAGATTCACCGCTGAGTGTATGTTTTAAACCTTTTAATTCTTGGACTGGTTTATCTTTTCGATAAATATAAATGATCTGGTATTCTAGGTCAATGAGCCATGCAAGGGAACACCCATTTTTCATCCATTCGTCCATTTTTTCTTTTGTAAGTAAAATCGAATCAGAATCAGACAAAAGTTCAATTACAAAATCAGGACAGAGAGGAGGGAATTTTTTCTTTTCCTCTTTGGAAATAGAATTCCATTTTTTAGTTCGGACAAAAGCAATATCAGGAGAACGAATCGCACTACTTGGTAATTTGAACGCAGTAGAAGAATCAAAAAGCACACCCAGTTTAGCTTCTTCATTCCACTTTCCAATTTTAACCGCCAATAAAAAATTACGTTTACCTGTTTCCCCACCTGTTGGTGCCATAATTACAATATCTCCTTCACTCGTTCTTTCTATGCGACTTTCTGGATTCTTATGACATAGATCTTGAAACTTTCGATCAGTAATTCGAGTTATAGTTTTTGGGAGTTCTAATTTCAGAGCTAACATGAGTTCAGTATCAGAGGATTCTGGTAAATTGCAATCAAAAAAGAGCTAAGTACTTTGAAAGAAAGCCCTTTTTCCTACAAATTCTTGACTTTTACTCGTTCGATAGGACTTTGTATTTCGAGGGTAAAAAATTGGATATAGTAGAATTAGAAAAGGGATTTTCCGAAACAGAAGACAAGATTAAAAAATTAGCCGCAGAGTGTGGCAACGATGTAGAAATTATACGCGGTGGTTCAATAAGCGACACCATTCACTTCATAGGTGATACAAGAAAAATCACAGAAAAATCAGGTTACGTTAAAGAGCTAGCAGGTGTTAGCCGCATCTGGAATGTATCCGCTCCTTATAAAAATATTGCAAGAGTTGCCGCAGGAAAAGCAGGCGAAGTCGTTCACAGACAAGATAGAATTGTTGAAGTAAAAGGTCTCGATGGATTGGTTCGTAAAATTGGTAACGGCAAACATATATTTATCGTTGGTCCTGATTCCCCTCAAACAATGGAGCAAACTCTTACTATTGCCAAACAAGCAAAAGCTCTCGGAGAAAAATATGGAATTTTAGACAGAATGATTATTCGTGGTGGAGCATTTAAACCAAGAACTAGACCAACTGATTGGCGTGGACTTGGATGGGAAGGAATTAAAATGCTCGATAAGGTAAGAGAAGAGACCGGCTTACCGTATGTAACCGAAGTTATGGATCATACTATGGCAGAAGAAGTAGCAAAACATGCTGACATGATTCAAATCGGAACACGTAATGCACAGGATTTTGAATTACTCGAAGCTGTGGGTAAAACCATGAAACCGGTAATTTTAAAACGTGGTTTTGGAAACGAAGCAGAAGAATGGTTTTCTGCCGCAGAATACATTGCGAATCAGGGGAATCTCAATATTATCCTCTGCGAGCGCGGTGTAAAAACCCTTTTCATTAAAGAAGGTTACTGCCGTAATACTCCTGACTTCAACGTCATCACACACGCAAAGAAAAAAACAATCCTCCCTACTATTTTTGATCCTTCTCATGTTGCGGGTGACGACAAAATTGTAATGCAAAACTTACTCGGCTGTCTTCCATTTAAAGCAGACGGTTCCATTACTGAAACTTTACACGAAGAATCTTTCCGTAAGGAGCAAATGTGCGATGCCGCTCAAGCTCTAGTGATGAGTGTTTATGAAAAAGCAATTCAGGCTATCCTCGCCTATGAACAAAACATCAGTCCATTTGTTGCAGAGATGGATGCTTATTTTACAAATCGGTCAAAAGCTTGAGATACCTTTTGCTATTTCCAGTTGCTTCGATTGTCCTACTTGGGACAATCGCGATTAGCCTCTGGGCACTTTATAAGGATGAATCGTTAATCGATAGATTCATTCTTCATCCTTATGGAATGATACGCAAAAAACAATATTATCAAATATTTTCTCATGCGTTTATCCACGCGGATATATGGCATTTACTTTTTAATATGTTTTCTTTTTATTCCTTTGCATTTGTATTGGAAAGTTATCTGGGGCATACAAAGTTTTTCCTCGTTTACTTTGGTTCAATTCTAGCAAGCGTATACACATGCATATTGAAAAATAAACTAAATCCAATGTATCGAAGTCTTGGTGCGTCAGGCGGCGTATCAGGTGTGATCTTTAGTTTTATCCTATTTCAACCAATGGCAAAAATTGGAATCATGTTTATTCCAGTGGGAGTTCCCGCTTTTGTATTTGGATTTTTGTACCTCGCCTACTCTTATTATTCCGCCAACAACCAGTATGACAATATCAACCACGAAGCCCATTTCTATGGGGCAGTCGCCGGTATGGTAATTACAGCAGTTTTTGTGCCGGAGATAATTCCTCATTTTATAGAATCGATTAGTAGATAATTTTCTTTAAAAAATTGTAATGCTAAATCATTTGCAAATAATACAAGTTTTATTTATACCAAACGCCAAAAGAAAATACCTATTTTGAAATTAGAAAAGTGCGTTTGGTCTATACCAAATGCTATTTAAATAAAGTCCTTGTGGGTAATTACTTCTGGCGAAGGGTATATAACTCCGAATGTTTGTTTTAAATTATTGAATGAGTTTGACAAATAGAATTAGTTCAAGAATAATTGACTCAAATGAAATTATTTTTAGATACATCTATATTATCCGCGTACTTTGATATATCAAAACCACTAAGACAATTAGTTACAGTCAAATGGATTAAAAATAATATTTCAGCTTACGAAATTTTCGTTTCCGATTTAATTCTACAAGAAATTGAAAATAATACTAATCAAGATTTGAAAGATAAAATGTTTACTTTACTTGATTCTATTTCCCCAGTCATTATAGAAATTGAAGAAGAAGTTTTAGATTTAGCAAAGAAATACCGAAATCAAATTATTAAAAATGAAGTCAACGATTCGATCCATATTGCAACCGCAACAGTTAATAAACTTGATGCAATCGTTTCTTGGAATTTCAGGCATATAGTAAATCTTAAAACTATGAATGCAATTCATCAAATCAATTTAGAAAATCATTATCATACTTTAGAAATAGTTAGCATTGAAAATTTAGGAGGAGATTCCTATGGAAACATCTAATGATTACAAAAAAGAAGAAGACTTTGCCTTGTGGGAGCTACATACAATTCGCCACAAAATGGCAAAACAGAAAATTGACTTAAAAAAGATTCGTGCGAACACTCAAGAAATAATAAAAAAATATAAATTGAAGAATTTACGTTTCGTGACTAAGAAGAAATAAGTATGAAATCATTAATTATTCTCTAACAAATTACATTTTGCAGAATATTAATTCTATAAATACTGCTAATCATTATACTAAATCTCACATGGTTTTCAATGAAGAAAAATCCTTTAAAATGAAGTTTCTTAATCCTGAAAATCCTGCGAATCATTCTAATCCTGCTCAAAAAAACTACTTGTCTTATTTATAACATCTAACACTATTACACCCACATAAATTTAATTTAGGAGATACCTATGGCAATTAGTAGTGACGGAATGTCATCTAGTGAATCAGTAGGATTTTTTTCGCAATTCGGCGATTCGCTCAAAGGGATACTGACAGGATTCGCGTTAATTCCTCTCTCTATCTTTGTAGTTTTCAAAGTAGAGACTTGTACACAAGCGGGGGACGCGTTTAAGAATGCAAAACCAGTTACACAAATGGAAGAAGGCAAACCAGTATATATCACTGGAAAATTAACAGCACAGCCTGTTGGTAGTTTGTTTGTAAAGCAAGGAAATTACATAAGTGTAAGCGAAAGCTCGGAAGTATACGCTTGGGATGAAACAGAAAGAACGGAAGGCGATGGTAGCAACAAAAAGAAGGTAAGAGAGTGTAAACTCAAGTGGACATCAAACCCAGATAATCCGTCTTCCTTTAAATTACCTGCTTGTAAATCAAAACCATTCCACCAAAAACGTGTAAAAAATGACACCAATGTGGCTACTGGTGGTATGCTTGCAAGTGATGGAAAGTCTTATAAAGTAAATCTGGCAGATACAGATTTTACTTCTTCTGTACCAAGTTCAAAACCGGCTGATAGTGAAATCAATACAAACGGTTTTGTTAGCTCTGGAAATTATTTGTATGAAAATGCGAACTGTGCCAACAGCGAATTTGAAGGTTGCGAAAGAGTTACTGTAAGTGCTACACCGATTCCGGAAGGGGATATGACTTTTCTAGGCAAACTAAATGGGGATACACTTGGGAAATTCACTTATAAAGATGAATCATTCATGAGTGCGAGTGTTGGCGATTATGCGCAAACAATGAAAGCGATTAAGTCCGATGATTCCACAATGAAATGGATTGGTAGATTTTGTGCATTCATTATGCTTTGGTCAGGTCTTTCGCTTTTGATTGGTCCTGTTACAATGCTTTTAGATTTTATTCCATTCGTTGGAACAATGGGAAGTTCGGTGTTACGATTTGCATTGGGAGTGGTAGCCTTTGTAATTATTGCAATTACTAGCATACTAGTTCAATTCTGGTACATCTGGTTACTCTTAATTGTAGGTGCTGTTGGTTACGGTTACTACAAAAAGAAAAATGCTGCGGCTACACCTGCTGCATAAATACATTTCGTAAGAATTTACAGACACAGATACTATTTCAATTTGTATCTGTGTTTATTTTAGATATTTTGTTTGTTGTACATATCACCAATTTTCGCTTCGCTCATACGACCACCATGGAATGTCTAGAAGAGTTTTTAGACAGGATTAACAAGATTTTATAATTCATAAATTAAACTTTACCTACTCAACCAAGGTAGATCCCGGATTTTGCGAAGCTAAGCACCTAGGTATTTTTTAATTTGCAATACATGCTCTAATTCTAAACCTAGTTTTAAATGTATGAAAAATAAAATCATTTTAATCCTGATTTGCGTTCCACTACTTTTCTTTGCTGGGTGCAAAAGAGATTACACTACCTACAAAGCTAAAGATGGAATTCTTGATTTACAAAACTGGAATTATGAAAAAGAGCCTGTAATAAGTCTAGAAGGAAACTGGGAATTCTACTGGAATGGACTTTATTCGCCGGAAGACATAGCATCTCTCAAACCCAGCTATATTGATCTACCTTCCACTTGGAATGGTAAAGTTATTGACGGTCAAACGTTAGCCGGTATAGGATTCGCTACTTATCGACTAAAAATTCTATTGCCGCAAAATAAACATTATCCCATATTTGCAATTCGAATGAAGCCATTGACAAACTGTAAAGTTTTCATCAATGACTTGGAATTAAATTGTATAGGAATAACAGGAAAAGATATAACAAACGCAATTCCAGATACACGTCCATCTTTCGCTTCTTTTTCTACATCGAAGAATACTTTAGATATTGTAGTTCAAGTTTCTAATTTTCATCATAAAAAAGGAGGATTTTTATATAACATATACTTTGGAACAGAGTTGGGTCTTTTGTCTTATGTTCAAACTATTCGTAGTCGGGATGATTTCATTCTAGGTTTTTTATTTTTTGTAATTCTTTACCATATTGGTTTATATCTAATTCGAAAAAGCGAAACTCTTTCCATTCAATTTACTTTTTTAGTTATCTGCATTTTTCTAAGAACTGCAAGCACCGGAGAAAAACTTTTAGCAGATTACCTCCCGGTTGGTTATCCAATTTATGTGGCTATTGAATATTTAACGTTCTTTTTAGTAATGCCTCTTGCACTACAATTTTTGAGTAATATGTTTTTTATGAAACTTCGAAAGTGGATAATCACGATCAGCTATTTAATCGGGATTGGATTTTCTTTTGTTACTGTTTTTACTCAAACTGTGTTTTACTCAAATCTGGTTAATATTTATTTGCCCATATTTATTTTAGAATTAATAATATCCTATCTAATAGTTGCATTTGCAGTTTATCAAAAGAAAGAAAATGCTTTTATTATTTTGATTGGATTTAGTTTCATGCTCATTTGCACAATTAACGACATACTTAATACGACAGAAGTATTACATACTAGCTATATAGCGCATTACGGGGTAATCTTTGTTGTTCTCAGCCAATCTCTCTATTTACTAATTCGATTTGTAAAAGCCTTTCAGGATGTCGAACTTTTAAGTTCAGACTTGAAGAAAATCAATGAAGACCTAGAAAATAGAATAGCAGAAAGAACCAAAGAAATAATGGACGAAAAAATTGCCGCCGTAAAATCAAATGAATTAAAGGATCAATTTATTTCTCTATTATCTCACGATCTCAGATCGCCAATTGGAAATGCGAAAATGTTAATCCAAAGTTCGATGGAATCAGACGACGAGTCGGAAGAAGAATTATCTAAAAGCTATTTAGAGTTAGCCATTAAATCAATTGAACACTCACTAGAAATGACCGAAAAAATTTTACAATTCAGTCAGACAAATTCTGGAAGCATCCAACTCAATATTCAGACCTGCAATCCATCGAAAGTTATTGATAAGATTTTTAATATTATGCTCGGTCGAGTCAGAGAAAAAGAAATTCAACTTCTGAGTTTTGTCTCAGAGGATGACCAAATACAAACAGATGAAGCGTTACTCCAAGAAGTCATTTTAAACCTAGTTTCTAATTCTATTAAATTTTCAAATGCGGGAGATATGATTTCTATCAGCAGAATTCGAAATGACGACAAATATATATTATCCGTTAAAGATACAGGAGTTGGTATACCACAAGAAATTCGCGCCAATCTATTTTCGCATGTTATTAAAACTAGCTTTAGGGGGACAGCAGGTGAAGCTGGCACTGGTCTTGGTCTTCCTCTTTGTCGAGATATTGTCAAAATGCTAAATGGTGAAATTCAACTCAACGATAACTATGACAAAGGAACAGAGTTTATTGTCACTTTGCCTCTGTCTTTTAAGATTACCACCGACCTGCACTGAGCCCAGTCCAGACGTGTAGACACCAAGAGCACTGATAAAAAATACGATAGTTCTTGAGTATTCATAATTTGATTTGAATCTGTATTATTTTTTATCGTTCTTTTATAGGTGTCCATCGGTCAATGCTGTACAATTAAGAGTTTTTCACCACGAAGGACACGAAGCTCGCGAAGGATTTTATCAAGAATCTCTTTCTTTTCTTCGTGTTCTCTGTGCTCTTCGTGGTTAACCTCTTCTTCGTTTCCCTTAACTTGACAGCATTGTCCATCGGTGGCAGTTTTTTTTCTTTACTTCACATACAGCTTATCAAAACTAGCTCCATCCGCAAAATGATCCTTATGCGCTTTATGCCAACCACCAAAATTAGAATCCACGGTGATTAAATCTAGTTTCGGAAATTTATCTGCATATTTTTTTAGAATTGTCGCACTTCTAGGTCTATAACCATGTTTTGCTATAATTTCTTGTGCTGGTTCAGAGTAGAGAGATTTTAGGTATGCCTTTGTTACTTCGGTAGTTCCATGTTTCTCCGTATTTTTTTCAATCACAGCAATAGGTGGTTCTGCCAAAATACTAATAGACGGTCTAATAATTTCAAATTTATCCTTTCCCATCTCTTCTAAAATTAAAAATGCTTCATTCTCCCAGGAAAGAAATACATCCCCGATTCCATTTTGTGCAAATGTGGTACTAGAACCACGGGCACCCGAATCTAGAACTGGAACATTTTTATAAAGAGTTTTTATGAAATCTCTAATTTTAGAATCATCGTTATTGAATTTTTTAGCAGCATATCCCCAAGCAGCAAGATAGTTCCATCTAGCTCCGCCACTTGTCTTGGGGTTAGGCGTGATTACCCCCACTTTCGATTTTATTAAATCATCCCAGTCTTTTATATTCTTAGGATTTCCTTTTCTAACTACAAAAACAATTGTAGAAGTATAAGGTGAACTATTATTCGGTAAACTTTTTTGCCAGTCCGGGGAAAGTAGACCCTTAGACGCGATAATATCTATGTCATAAGAGAGAGCCAATGTCACAAAATCTGCTTCTAGCCCATCTAGAACGGATCGTGCTTGTTTACCGCTACCTCCATGCGATTGATTGACTCTTACATCATCACCTGACTTACCTTTCCAATACTTTGCGAATACTTTATTGTATTCTGCGTAAAGTTCTCGTGTCGGGTCATAAGATACATTTAGAAGAGTAATGTCCTTTGCGGCAACTGATTGTAATCCCGCCAAGAGAAGGATTGTGGATACTAATGATTTAACTAAATTAATTTTCATATTAATCTCCTATGATTAAATTTATTACATTGCAAACTGAACGAATAAGAAAAAACTATAAGACTTTGGATCGAGGGTATAACGATCATTAATCGCTCCCGCAAAAGGGTTAGTTCTTACTCCTCTTACCGCATCTCCCGCTACTAAATAAGAAGCCCCAGCCCATATAGAAACATAGTCTTTCAAATAATACTGCCAGATAAAATCGTATTCATGGAATAATCTTGTGCCCATTTTTTCCCCAAGTTTGTTTGTTCCACCGAATGCTCCACCTGTAGAATTTTCATAACTTAACCCTGTGTTAACCGCTCCACCTGAACCATACCAGGCATCATTCATTTGTGCCTTTTGGATGTCATAGGCTACAGCAATAAACCGCCCAAACTTCTCTGTATTCCACATTAAGTGTACGGACTTAGTGCTTGTATTTGACCAAAAAGTTGCATTCACAATTCCATTGCCTGAATCAAAATAGGGAAATCCACCAGATCTTGTTGCAAAGGATGCATCGTAGGTTTTCACTCTAGAGTCAGAGCGACTGGAGTCCCCTGATCCGAATGAGTATTGAATTCCTACTCTAAAACGATCAAAGAAAGTATAACCGGTTTGCGCTAGGAAAAACCTTGCATCGTATTCTTTTCTCTGAGAGTAAATGCGTTGTCCATTGGGTCTACCATTTACAGTTACGCCTAACGTATCCCAATCTGCATTTCCTCTTTCCCCATTAAATCCGAATTGCATGGAATGTTCAATTGTCCAATCCCATGCCTTGGTCTTCGGCAAACGATTTCCGTCAGTGCGGTTACTCAGACGAAACCCAACTGTATTTAAATCATCTCTTTGTCTCGTCCTGTCTTGACTCGATGTAGGAGTTCGAGTTAAAGATTGTTCCCATTTTCTGTCTACATTGAAAAAATATAAATCTATCAGAAAATCTTCAAACTTTAGAGTATTATAAAGTCCAGAGAGGTAAGTGTCATTAACCGTTCCTCGCTTCTGACCATTTGCAGTATTGTTACCAGCCCCTGCGTTACTTTCTTCTGCAATGATAGAAGTAAAAACCTCTGTAGTTAAATACTTACTTGTATACTTTGCGCGTAATCCATCAAAAGAGTTTCCAGTTTGTCCATCGTTTCTTCCTCCGACGTATCTATTATCCCCAAATCCAAAAATTTGTCTTCCTACAACAAACTCAACCCCATCTACTAAATTTTTTAGTAGAACAAAACCTTCTCTAAGTCCAGTGCGGTTTTGAATATTTACTGATTGAGTTGCTGAAGGTGCGGAGGAAAGTTCCACACCTGCAGAGTTCGCTTGTCCCAAGTAACCAAGTTGACCATCCTTTCTAGATTGATCTCCGCCTGCAACTCGCACATCTTGGATCGTTACTTTAACAGTAGCATAAGGAGTTGGATCTACAATAAACCAAACTTGTGAATTTTGTGTTCCAAAATTTCTTCCGTCTTGCGTTCTTTTATCAAAGTCTCCATTGAAAGAATAATCAAAACGAGGTCGCGCTTGAAAACCAATTCGAAAAATATCTCCAAACCAAAGTCTATCTGCTTTACGAACAGCATCTTGGTGCTCAGGTGAAAGGAGCATACTTCTCATTAGCTCCCCAGAAAGTTTTCCTTTGTATGGACTTTTGTATGGCTCTTCTTTCGCTAACTCTGCTTGAATTTCAGGAATACCTTTTCCATCGTTCGGCTGCTCAACATATTTTACTTCCGGAGGCGGATCTAAATTTAGATTTGGACTATCCTTTGCCTCCTTATCGGGAGCTTCCTTTGGTTGGGAATTATCTATATTTACCGCTTCCTTTGCAGCCTTTGCTGGCTTCTTAGCTTCCTGGGAGGAAAGTCCAAATGTAACAACACAAATGAAGAAACCTCCTACTAAAATTTTATTCGTCGTTTCTTTCATCTTATTCCTCCTTGTGGAATTTTTTACTATAAAATACAAGACTCTATTTTATTCAACAAAATATTCAATATATTGGATATTTTATTGAAATAATAGAAAAATAAACATAAAAATGAATAATTTTAATGTATTTTCGAGAATTTAGTATGTTTTAATGAAAAATATATGTTATATTGAACAGTGAAGTTTATACTTATTTTTGGAGTTTTTGGGGCAAAAACATGTAAAAAAAGGGAGGGATTTTACTCCTCCCTCAAGGGGTAAATAAAAATTTTCCTCAAGAGGAATGAGGCACTAAAAACTTCCTGCAATACGACGAACTGCCGAAACAAGTCTATCTGTTTCGCCTATCGTATTGTAAAAAGAAAGAGAAGGACGCACAGTGGCTTCCACTCCATACCGACGTAGAGAAGGTTGTGCACAGTGATGACCTGCGCGCACAGCGATCCCTTCCAAATCTAAAAGTTTTCCTACTTCGATTGTGGATTTATTTTGCAATACGAAAGATAGAACTCCCACTTTTTCACGGGCAGTTCCTATTAGCCGCAAGCCTTTAATAGAAGAAAGACCGTCTGTTGCATACTCCAAAAGAGAGTGTTCGTATTTTGCAATATTTTCTAAACCGAGTCGATTCACATAGTCAAGTGCAACCCCAAGTCCTACTGCATCTGCAACGTTAGGCGTTCCCGCTTCAAACTTTGCAGGTATATCACTATAAATGGTTTCTTCAAAAGTCACATCTTTAATCATATTTCCGCCACCATGCCAGGGAGGAATTAGTTCTAAAATTTCTTGTCTACCGTAAACAACTCCAATTCCAGTAGGACCAAAAATCTTATGACCGGAAAATACAAAGAAGTCACAACCAAGTTCTTGAACGTTAACCGGAATATGTGCCACAGACTGTGCTCCATCGATTAAAACTTTTGCACCATATTTCTTTGCGGTTTTTGTCATTTCCTGAACAGGAAGAATGGTTCCTAAGCTGTTTGAGGCTTGTGTTAGAGATACTAATTTTGTTCTAGGTCCTAGCAAACGTTCATATTCCGACAAAATCACTTCTCCACGGTCATTTAAAGGAATGACTCGAATGACTGCGCCTTTTTCCTTTGCAATTATCTGCCAGGGTACAATATTCGCGTGATGCTCTGCTTGTGAGAGAATAATTTCATCTCCAGGCTGAAGAAATTTGCGCCCATAAGTCTGTGCAACTAAGTTAATCGCTTCAGTTGTCCCTCGCACAAAAATAATCTCAGAAGTAGAAGATGCCTTGATAAACTTCTGAACCTTCTCCCTCGCTTCTTCAAACGCATCCGTAGCCCGAGCGGCTAATGTATGTGCTCCTCTATGGATATTCGAATTATCATGGGAATAGAAATTACTGATTGCATCAATCACTGACTTTGGTTTTTGTGTAGTCGCTGCATTATCAAACCAAACAAGCGGTTTACCATGAATAGTCTGATGTAGCACAGGAAAGTCTTTTCTAATTTCATTCACATCAAATGCTCTACTGGAATAAATCTCTGATTGCTTTTGGGAAACCTGATTCAAATTAGGAAACAGTTTACAGTTCTCTAAACTTCCAGTAAAAATTCCGCCAGGATATTTATGATGATCTTCTTGAATACTTTTTACAAAGGACTTTAGACTGGAATGGCTTTTTCCATTATCAGCAAGCGATTGCTGTGTTTTTAGATTAGCGCTGGACTTACTCAAATAATTATCACTTGTTTTACTTCCCGTAGATGGGAAATGAAAATCTGAAGTGCTTTTTTTTAACTCCGCTAAATTACCTTGTTTTACAAAGATTTCCTTTATTTTATCTAGGTTCAAACTTTCAGAAGAGTATCCATTTTCTACAACCGAATTTCCATGATTCTTTACTGAATCTTGATGCGCATAATTTGCAATATGCGCATCAATCGGATTTTCAGGAATTGTAGATGCACCCGGAACTTCATTGTAGATCCGAGATGCAAGCCTTGCAATTGTATTTGGGTCAAATTGTTCCATTGTATTCTCTCAAGTTTTATTTTGGTAAAGAGTTTCTATTTTGGTAATCGTGATAGTAACCTACTTCTACATTTTCTAGTACTGCAAGTGAATCATCTGTTAATACTGCTGCTGAAGAATACAATGTAAGTAGATAAGAGGCTACTCCTAAGTTGTCGAGTCCCATCAGGCGAGCGGATAAACTCGGAGAAATTTCACCCGGAATTCCTGCTTGGTGTAAACCTACAACTCCTTGATTTTCTTCCCCCACCCGGAGAAGCAAAATACTAGTAGTCCCAAACCATTGATTAGAGAGATTGGTATTTTTAACTTCTAATTTATCGCAGGGGATAATCGGAACTCCCCGCCATGTAATCACTTGTGTTCCGAATAGATTAGCGGTTACTGGTGGTACCCCTCTCCATGTGCATTCTCTTTCAAATGCTGCAATTGCTTTTGGATGTGCCAAAAAGAAAGCGGGTTGTTTCCAAACAAGTGCAAGTAGCTCATCTAAATCATCAGGTGTTGGGGCACCATACCTTGTGCTAATTCGCATAGCAGGGTCAACGGAATGTAGTAGACCAAATTTTTTACTATTAATCAACTCCCATTCTTGTCGCTCTTTGATTCCTTCAATCGTTAGTCGCATTTGCTCTTCTAATTGATTGTAAGGATTATTATATAAATCAGAGACTCTTGTGTGAACTCGAACTACTGTTTGAATTGCACTGAGAGAATATTCTCTCGGCTTATCAGAATAATCAATAAAAGTCTCAGGAATTTCAACGTTTTCAGCAAACCCTGACACCAAATCAATATTACGCTCTCCGTATTTATTTACGGTTGATCGAAGTTCAATATGTTTATCAATTGCTCGCTTATAATCATCTTTTAAATTTGGGAATTCACTTAGTATTTCATCTAGATCTTTTCCTGAAATAGTTAGGAGTTTACAAGGTGTAATCGTTCGAACTGTTACATCGGATGGAATATCTGAGACTAATTCAATTTCCCCAAAGTATTCTCCTTCCGTAAGAAGTGCTATTCTAAGATCACTTCCATGAACGCCTTTACTCAAAACTTCCACTTGTCCTTGTGCTATGATGAAAAATTTATTTTTGTCTACACCCTCTACTACGAGTTTATTTCCAAGTGTCACTTCTTCTGTTTTAAAGCGAAATGCCATTCGATTGATGATCTCGTCTTGGAATCTAGAGAAAAGAGGAACTGATCTTAAAGCCTGTGGATTAAAAGAAACATTTCCATCTTTAAAGTTAAGCTCTACTCGCTCTGCTTTTTTGAGTTCTACTTTAGTCCTATTCACTCGATATGTTCCACCTTCCACATGTACCCAGGGGAGAAGACTGAGTAGCCAGCGAGGGGTAATAGACATCATCTGAGGAGGAGTCTTAGTTGTGTTCGCAAGATTTCTTGCTACAGAAGTTGTTACGCTACGTTGTAATAAATTATCTGACATGTTTTTTTCCTTTTTGTTATATTCCTAATCCATCGCTGAAATAGTTTGAGTTTTTATTTTGATAATTGTGATAATATCCTACTTCTACATTTTCTAATACCGCAATTGCATCGTCGGTAAGTGCTGCTGCGGAAGAGTAGAGAGTCAGTAGATAAGAGGCTACTCCAAGTTTGTCGAGACCCATGAGTCGTGCTGATAGGCTTGGAGAAATTTCACCCGGAATTCCTGCTTGGTGTAGCCCCACAACTCCTTGATCATCTTCACCTACTCTAAGCAGTAAAATGCTAGTAGTTCCTAACCATTGATTCGAGAAATAATTACTTTTTACTTCCAGTTTATCCGTCGGGATAATCGGTATTCCGCGCCAAAGAATAATTGGAGTCCCGAATATCTCTGAATTCACCGGTGGAACTCCTCTCCATGTGCATTCTCTTTCAAAGGCAGCAATTGCTTTGGGGTGAGCCAAGAAAAAGCTAGGCTTTTTCCAAACTAATGCAAGAAGTTCATCAAGATCATCTGGTGTTGGTGCACCGTATCTTGTGCTGATTCGAAATGCAGGAGCAACCGAATGGAGTAAACCAAATTTTTTACTATTAATTAATTCCCATTCTTGACGTTCTTTGATTCCTTCAATCGTTAGACGCATTTGCTCTTCTAGTTGATTGTAAGGGTTATTGTATAAATCAGAGACCCGCGTATGGACTCTTACCACTGTTTGAATTGCACTTAAAGAATACTCTCTCGGACTTTCAGAATAATCAATATATGTCTCAGGAATTTCAACGTTCTCAGCAAACCCTGACACCAAATCAATATTACGCTCTCCGTATTTGTTTACTGAAGATAAGAGTTCAATATGTTCATCAATAGCTTTCTGAAAATCCTGACGTAGATTTGGAAATTCATTTAAAATTCTATCTAAGTCTTTTCCTGAAAGAGTAAGGAGCTTACAAGGGGTAGTCGTTCTAACGGTTACATCAGAAGGCTTATCGGATATTAGTCCCAACTCTCCAAAGTATTCTCCTTCTGTCAGAAGTGCAATTCTAAGGTCACTTCCATGGACACCTTTACTTAAAACCTCCACTTGTCCCTGTGCTATAATAAAAAACTTATTTTTATCCTCTCCTTCAATTACAAGTTTATTTCCGAGAGAGACTTCTTCGGTCTTGAATTTACTCGCTATTTCTGCGAGAATATAATTCGGGATTTTTGAAAAAACGGGGACACTACGGAGTGATTGTGGATTAAACGCCAAAAAGACAACTCCGTTTACAACATTTAATTCAACTCTCTCTGCTTTTTTAAGCTCTATTCTAGTTCGGTTAACTCGATATGTACCACCTTCTACCTGCACCCAGGGGAGAAGACGAAGTAACCACCTCGGAGTAACAGACATCATTTGCGGTGGAGTCTTAGTCGTATTAGCCAGATTTCTGGCAACCGAAGTAGTTACGCTACGTTGCAATAAATTATCAGACATTATTTTGCCTCTTAGTTTTATTTTTTATTTTTCGCATACTTTTTCGCTTTAAATTCCAGATCCAAAGAAAAAATGCTCTTGTACAACTTTCGCTTGGGTAATTTTAGAATTAGCCGGAACATCATTCGTAATCCAAACATTTCCACCAATAACAGAATTTTTTCCGACAACTACTCTCCCTAAAATATTTGCATTAGAATAAATAACAACATTATCCTCTATGATGGGATGCCTTTGTTCATCTTTAAGCGGATTACCGCTATCATCCAGTGAAAATTTTTTTGCACCAAGTGTCACACCTTGGTAGAGCCTAACGTTATTTCCAATGATACAAGTTTCTCCAATTACAACACCTGTTCCGTGATCAATGCAAAAGTATTCACCAATTACCGCCCCCGGATGAATATCAATTCCCGTTTCAGAATGAGCCATTTCAGAAATAATTCTAGGCAAGAGTGGAACTTGTAATTTAAGAAGTTGGTGCGCAAACCTGTGATTAATCATTGCGCGAATTGTAGGATAACAAAAGATTATCTCCTCTATATTTTTCGCGGCTGGATCTGCATTATATGTTGCCCTTACATCCGTAGATAAAAGTCTTCTAATTTCTGGAATAGATTGGATAAAATCTAAAGTCATTTGTCCAACTCTAACCTTAACTTCTTCTGAATCCTCTTTTAGATTAAAGCAAAGCCCATTATGAACTTGCTCAAAAAGCAATTCGTAAAGCTGAACTAAATTGTCATCTGTTGAAGTGGTAAGTGAAGGAGTCTTTGTGATTGTCTTTCCAAAGTAACCCGGAAATAGAATGGCTCGTAAAAGTTCTACAATCTCTTTTAAATTATCCATCGAGGGAAGAGAATGACCATATTTGGGAATATATTCAAACATTTCAGTTCCAGAATGAAACAGATGATGCGCTGTTTTTCTGAGAGTATCGCCTAAATTTTCTTGTATCATGCCCAATTCCCTTTTCCTTTCAATACTTCCAATGAATTCTGTTATAACGAAAATAGATATTATTTATACAAAATTAATACAATATATTAAATAAACAGTTTAATATAACAGATTAAAATTCACTTTAACAGTCAATATTATTTTTATAATAGCCGGAAAAAAGAGGACAGTTTATTTTCTTAGAGCGTGTCCAAGAAGATGTTATTCTATTAATAAAAGTCAAGCTCCAAGAGCCTGCAATAATCCTTTTCAGACAGGCTCTTATATACCGTACGCCAAAAGTAATTTCCCATTTAAAAAAAGTTTGGTATTCCCAATTGCCAAAAATAGCGATAGCGAAGCCCTTTTCTAAGCGAATGGGTAATTTATTTTGGCAGTTGGTATACCATTGAATTTCGTATAAAAACAATTCAAATGCGTAGAAAGGGTCTAGTTCCAACATCTCAGTATGTGATGTATACCGATTCATTTTTCTATAATGTCTTGCGCAAAGATTATTTAGAATCAGTATATATAGTAGCAAAAGAATTTGTTGGGTTTGCTTTTTTAAGGATAGATAATAGGATGAAAGTTATTGGGAAGAGAAAAGGATTCAAAAATGCATAGTCACAACCATTCTAAAAAAATCAGTAATCTCAATACCAAGTTTATTATAGGGATTGTACTAAATATTATTTTTGTTTTAGTAGAAGCCGGAAGTGGTCTTTACTATAACTCACTTGCCCTTCTTTCTGACGCAGGGCATAATTTAAGTGATGTGGCTAGTCTACTATTGGCGCTACTTGCATTTCGGTTAGCAAAAATAAAGCCAAATACAAGGTATACTTACGGTTACAGGAAAACAACCATCTTAGTGTCCTTATTGAATGCAGTTATTTTGGCTTTAGCGATGGGAAGTATTATATGGGAAAGTATTGAGAGAATTAAAAATCCAGCGGTAACTAACGGTAATCCAATAGCCTTTGTAGCTGGAATCGGAATTGTTATCAATGGTATTACTGCATGGCTTTTTTTAAAAGATAAAGATCGAGACTTAAATATAAAAGGCGCTTACCTAAACATGCTTTCGGATACGTTAGTCTCCCTAGGTGTTTTAATTGCGGGCTTACTCATGGCATATACTAACTGGTATTGGTTAGATGGAGTTATCAGTATTGCAATTGCAATCATAGTTTTTCTAAGCACCTTTCAACTGTTGCGTTCTAGTTTTAATCTGTCGATTGATGCTGTGCCAGAAGGAATTGATCTAAAGAATATCAAAAAAGAAATCGAAGCAATAGAAGGTGTAATCAATATTCACCACATTCATATCTGGGCTATCAGCACAACGTTAAATGCTTTTACTGCTCATGTAAAAATTCAAAGCCACCTAGATTGGAAAAGTATTGCTAGAATAAAAAAGAATATCCGCCATGAACTACTTCATCATAATATTCTACATTCTACCCTTGAGTTCGAAAAGAAAGAGGAATATGATACAAAAGACTAAGTGTTTTGTGATTGGGGTTTGTAACGTTCGTCGACGGGCTGTGTATACACAGCCCTCTATAAAAAAATTCCTATCTAAAGAAGATAATCGTAATTAACCCAAAGAGCGGAACCAATACTCCAATGGAATATAACAAATATCCACCGAAACTTGGCATTTTTATTTTGTTTTCTTCGGCAACTGATTTTACCATGAAGTTAGGTGCATTTCCAATGTAAGTATTCGCACCCATAAATACCGCTCCTACCGAAATTGCTTTTAGAAGTTGCTCCCATGCAGGATTTGCAAGAATTTGATGAACATCTGTTGCCCCAGTTAAACCCTTAGCAAGACTTAAAAATGTCAGATAGGTCGGTGCATTATCTAATACAGAGGAAAAAATTCCAGTCGCCCAGAAAAACTGCCAAGGTTGTGTAACACCTAACTCTTTTCCATGTGCTTCCAGCAAAATCAAAGCAGGAATCATGGTAATAAAAATTCCTATGAAAAGGTAAGCTACTTCTTGGATAGGATGAAGGGTAAACTTATTATGCTCTCTGAGTTTTGGATCAGATGTAAACCTAGAAGCAAAAATTAAGGCAATCATAACTACTTCTCTGATAAACGCAATATACGGATTATGCTTAATGGCAGGAATATAGTTTTCATTTAAAAAAGCTACCGAGAGGACAATACCAAATAACCACAAAAAGTTCACTTGCCCAGAAAGAGAGATTGGTTCTACATGTGTCTTATCTTCTTTAATATCTACCTTTGTTTCTTTTTTGTATTGGATTGTGTCCCAAATAAAATATACGATAGAAAGTACTACTATAGAAAAAATCATTTCAGGAAATAATCCGAAAGTCCAGGTAAATGGAACCCCTTGTAAATACCCTAAAAATAAAGGAGGATCTCCGAGTGGAGTAAGGGAACCACCAATATTAGAAACCATAAAAATGAAAAATACTACTGTATGAACTACATGTTTTCTTTCTGAGTTCGTTTTGAGTAGAGGACGAATCAGAAGCATAGATGCTCCCGTAGTTCCAATGATTGAAGCTAAGAAGGAACCTACAAGAAGGAATAACAGGTTGTTAACCGGTGTTGCTTTTATATCCCCTTTTAGAACAATTCCACCAGAGATATAAAATAAAGAACCTAGAAGTATGATGAAAGGCACATACTCAAAGACAAGCGTATGATAGATTTTTCCAATCCAACCGTTTGCGGCTAATATGCCGAAAGCAACACCGCCAAGTACACCTGATATGAGTAGCTTATTGTTATTATGCTCCCACCAATGTGCAATGTTATGCGAGGATATAGGAAGAATTGCAATACAAAGTAAAATAATTGCAAATGGAATTACTGACCACAAAGCCAAATCATTTCCTTTGTGCTCAACATGCCCACCCTCTTTTGCATGATCCGCCGAATGCGTTTCGGTAGTGGGGGTCGGTGTAGGCTGTGTTTCCTGAGAGAAAATATAACTCGTATTTAATGATACGGCTAAAACTAATGCGATAAATACGCCAAGCTTCTTTTTTATTTGCATAAGAAATCCCTATTCTTTTATAAATTTATTGTCAGTTTATAAAAATAGGATAAGTCTTTCAAAAAGATTTTTTATTTTTAGGAAAAAAACTTACTTTTTCTTTGTATTAATCGCAGTCATGGGAGCACTTTCTTGTCCGGGAAGAAAACTCATCATAAATGCGGATTGCATAACCGAAATTTTTTCAATCTGACGACGGTATTTAATCACGGCACCTGGAAACGCAGCACCCTTCACAACTATATTGATTTGTTCTTGGTTGAATCTAGAAGTCTTGAGCTCTTCAAATTTTTCTGTTACAAATTTATGATTCGCACTTTTTTGTTTAAATAGCTCAAACAATTCGGTAAATTTCCTTTTCTTTTCTTCATCTAATTTACCACGAAGTTGTTTAATCATATTATTTGCTTGTTGGACTTGCGGAATAATATTTGTCATTTCCTTTTCGGATGTTTTTACTTTATTTTGAAATTCATTGAATAATCTTTCGTTTTGAAAATGCGCACCTAACTCTACAACTACATCTATTCCTGCATTAGAGCCTAAGTTATAGGTTGACAATCCACCCATCACTATAATTTCCGATCCAAGAATTGCACTAGTAGGACCAGTCATTACAATACTACCTAAACAATATATTTTAGAATTTAAAATATAACCTTCAATGATTAAATCCCCACCTACTTCTAAAATAGAATTTTCAATAAATTTAGCTTTTACAGAACCAGCAATCTTAACTAATCCTTTTGCCTTTGCTTTTATTCCACCTTTGACAAATAAGTCTTTGCCTACAGTGATATCGGAAGATTCCAAATTCTCTGCTACATTCAGACTTCCCTCACATTCCACTTTTGAACCATCTTCGATTGAACCAACTACGTTGACTGTTCCATCGTATTTGACATTACCCGTTGAAATTCCAACACTTTGTTCAATTCGTAATTCGGGTGAAACAGTAACCGATTCATCAGTTGAAAATAAAACACCGTTGCAAGCAGAAGTATATTCTACATATACTTTTTCTGGCTCCTCTGGAGATGTATTGCTGGTAGTAATGATATTAGCCCCAATTGTAATTTTGGGACGTTTAATTGCTGGTGGATTGAGTGTCATTCCATACACATCCTTACCGGGTTTTCCAGGAACACCGGCAAAGAGGGTTGCAATTTTATCATCTTTTTTTATGGAAATAAATTTTTCTAAATTTCGAAAATCGGCAGATCCATCTTCTTTAATCACAACTCTCTGATTATGTGGATGATAAAACTTTACCCATCCATCTAATCCATGGACTATCGGTATTCCAGTTGCAATTTGCTGACGTACGATATTATCATCCGGATTTGCAACATGGCTAATTGGAAGCACTTGTTTTTTTCGTTTGTTTACTTCATCTACGATTTCTTTAATAACACTAAAATTTACAATATCTTCACTTAATTTAGAATTCGTAATTAAATTATAAATCATAGTAGGAGAAAAGTCTCTCAAGCTAACGCCCGTCACATCAACGATTACTTTCGCCGACATCGCATCTTTAGCTATTTCAAGCGATATAGCGTCCAATCTTGTCTCAGACAATTGAACCATATCTGCCATATTTTGTTGATTTTTTATTTCTTCCATAACCTATCTGTAAAAATCGTTTATAAGGACATTACTTCCTATAAATCCCTATTTTGTCATCCTATTTATTGTGTATCATATATTCATTATCGGATTCTGAAACAAATTTAATCTTTTTCGTTCAATTTTTCGAAAAAATATCCAAAGGCGGAGGCTAAACCCGGTATACTACTGATTTGCTTCCATACTGGGATTTTATCTCCGTGTGACAAAAGCCCAGTAAGTTCTAAATGGTACTCTAATCCATGAACTTTCATTTTTTCTGCTAACTTTATTGACTCGTTCTCCGAGATAACCCCGTCATCCTTTCCATGAAGTAAACAAACAGGAGACTTGATTTTTTCAATCCAATAAAACGGAGATGCTAATCTGGCAGACTCACCGTACGAGGCTTTGATTGTATCTACAAACTGATGCCTAAAGTCTTTATCTAGCTTCACCCGATCAAAGATTTCTTTATGTCCCTTACTTAATTTTTCATACAATTTGGGAGCAACTTTTTCGGACTCTTTTCTAGAAAACCCATTGTCTAACGCCGCTTCATAAAACACTTGGGATAAAGATTGAGTGTCCTCATATAATAAATGAAGATAATTATAAAATAAAATATTCGTAGGATAATCATCTTCCAAATAATTTTCCATCGCATAACTACAAGTATCCAGAAGGTTTCCAAATCCACCTATAGCAATAATCACTTTTACTAAATTTGCAATTTCTGGATCAGTAAATGCAGTAAGTCCAAATCCAGCTGAAAAGCTAATAGAAAAAAAACCAATTTGTTTGGTGTTTAATTCAGGTCTTTCTAGGAGCGCCAAAAAAACATCTTTAATATTCTTTACACTTTCATGGGTAATTTTAAGTGCTTTAATTTCTTCGAACTCAGGGACTACTACATTGTAACCGCTCGCAGAAAGACTATTAGCCACATCTGTCATTCGAATATCATCTATTCCATACCCACTCATTCCATGTGTTAAAAAAATAGTCGGAGGACTTTCTTTGGATTTTTTATTTGTGAGAAAGTATT
Source organism: Leptospiraceae bacterium (assembly GCA_017996175.1). GTDB lineage: Bacteria > Spirochaetota > Leptospiria > Leptospirales > Leptospiraceae > UBA2033. The sequence goes on along the minus strand of JAGOHK010000011.1, from coordinate 44,224 downwards.
TTACACGGTATTTTTTATTAGGAAAGAGTTTGCTATCCCAGTAAAATTCTTCTGTCTTTGTAGGAACATTTGAAATTAATCCAGTAGATTTTAATAAAAAAGGAAACCCATACCAAAACCGAGAAAAGTTACTCATTGAAAAACTAGGACTTAGGCGGCTCAACAAATAACTTAAAATTATTTTTGCCAGATTGAATAGAGGTATTCAAAGCATTAGTCGCACGCTCATACCATTTATTTGCAAATTTGATATTTGGATTATAGTCCGCAGAACCAATTGCAATCTCAATACTTACAATATTCTTCTTGAGCAAATTCACAAGTATCCCCATTGACTTGCTAACTTTATCCCTATCTTCAAGAGTAAGGAATAATCCGAGTAAATCATCGGAAAGTTTGTAAATTTCTGGCTTTTTACCAATTACTTCTTTAATGCAATTGGAAATATCTTTTAATCCTCTTGTCTTGTCAGTCGCAGTTAAGATTTTTAGGAGTGATAAATTTTGCGGTATATCAAGAGAAACTCTATAGTTCAAAATATTATTAAAATGTTCTAAAGTAAAGAGAGATGTTTCATTATCTTGAACGGTTAGATTATGGTAAATGGTTTGGTCAAAGTATTTCGCAAAAGATTTTACTTCTGACCAAATAGGATTAATATCCAGATTTGCAAGTGGATCCGCAAACTCAATTTTAACCGCTCCAAATAGTTGGTTGTTATTTACAAGTGGAAGCACAGCATCTGCATGATTCGAAGAAAATGCACCTAGTTTATTTTTTAAAAACTTGATAACTTCGTCGGATAAATCTGCCTTTTTTCCAGTTTCAAATTTGGTGAAAATTTCTAACTTTTTTTCTAGGATACAATTAAAACTTTGGTTATGGACAAAGTAAATTGATATAGATTTTGATTTCACAAGATTGGAAAGTTTATTGATAAAATCCTTACAAGATACTTCTACGTTAGTCGCACTTGGTTCAAATACATTATTATAATTAATTACCTGGCATTCTTGTTGTGGAACTGGGCTAATCGCCGGTATACTTGGCTTGGTATCTGGAACTTTTACACTTGTATGAGTAGACTGGAGGACTGGGGCAGTTTCTGCTGCTTTAGCTTCTACTGCTTTGGTTTGTGCTGCTGTTTTTTCGACCTCTGTCTGTAAAATACTACTTGATGCAGTGTTCGGTTGCAAAACATTCTCTTTCTCAGAGGATTTTGCTTGTGCCATTTTCTTTTTTAGATTTTGGATTTTTAATTGGTGTGCTTTGTAAGTATCTCCTTTGGGAAAAAGGTGAACAATAAAAAGAAGGCTACCCATTGAAAGAGCAAGAAAAATAGTCCCCCAAATATAAACATCAACTTGTGAGGAAGCTCTCTTTGCAGTTTCGGCATCGAGTGTGCTTAGAATGAAAAAGAAACAGAATGTAAAAAAACATTTCATCATAGAATTTATAGCCATTTAAAGTATTTGCCAAAAAAAACTTTGCTTTGAATAATTTAGAAAGTTTACGAATACCATCTACCGATTACTCGGATAGAAGTATATTGTAAATTATTTTTAGCAATGATTCTATATTTAATAACGGCAATTAGGGCTCTTATTCAATAGATTTTCATTCACTTAAATAAGAATAAAAAGGAAAAATGAAGCTTTATACAGAATTAGCTGAATATTACTACGAAATCGAAAAATCTGGGCGTAAGTTTCACGAAGAAGTCCAGTTTTTAGATGAAATCTATAAAAAACACAAAGTTCAATCTATTTTAGATATTGGTTGTGGAACGGGGGAACATGTACTCGCACTCCAAGAAATAGGGTATAAAGTCCTAGGCATCGACTCCTCCAAAGAAATGATCGAACACGCCAAACAACGTTTTCCTAGCTGTAATTTCGAAGTAGGCGATTTACAGACTTACAAAAAAGAAAAAACTTTTGACGGAATCTACTCTATTTTTGGAACCATGAATTATTTAATTACGAACTCGGAATTGGAATCTTGTTTCTCAAATCTTAGAAAAAACTTAAAACCATCAGGGATTGTCATTATGGAAATTTGGAATGCAATCCCGATTCAAATCATCCAGAGAAAACCATTAACAACTGTTAGCCACGCAAAAATTGGAAACATGGTAATCAAACGAAACAGAGGTTTCAAAGTAAAACGTCCCGATGGAGTAGCTCAATCAGAAGAAACTTTAGTAGAGGTAAATTTTGTTTATAATTTAGACAAAAAAGAAATCAAAGACAAACATATCATGAGAGTATTCACTCTAGAAGAAATTTCTACACTACTGAGTACATTCAAATTCGATATATTACAAAATTATGGAAATTATAAAATGGAAAAGTACAAAAATCATGGTGCACGTATGATTATTGTAGCAAAGAGAAGATGAAACAAAGTTTAAGTTTCCGTTTAAGAATTTCTCTATTAGTATTTGCTTTAGTGTTAGCCGCTTTCCTCTTATTTTTTTCCATTGAAAACTTTATATGGTTGAGCAAAGTAAATAATGGAAATATTTTTCCAAACCACTTCTTTATCGGAAGATTTTTAATAGCAGCTTCCTTTTCTATATTGGCAGGACTAGGCGCCTATATATTTACGAATAATTTTTATGAGTCATTGCGTTATCTTGCTCATCTAATTCAATACTGGGAAAGAACATTAGTTCCCATGGATGAAAAAGCAATCACCTTATACGAAGATTCAGAGGTAACTCAAATCATCGGATTTTTTAACAAGGGGATAATTGCAAATAAACAGAGGGAAGAAGATCGACTGATAAAATCAATTGAACTGAATAATTCAAATATTGCAGATAGATTAAAACCATTTTTACCACGGATGGAACTAGGAGGATTAAATTACTTAGATGTATCCGTATTTCCAAATCATACTAGTAATCCTCACTCTGACTTTCTAAATCTAATTGAAACAGAAAGCGGATACTTAGGAATAATCGCTGGATTTGAAAAAACCGAAATCTTGGAATCCATTTACAAATACAAATTGCAGGGAATTTTTTATTTAATGAAAGGACTTTACCATGCGAAGGAAGAAGAAATTTTACTCCTCGTAAATGAAGCACTCAAAGAAACTAAAATTGATAATTTAAATCTCAGCCTGTTTTTCGTTTCCAATCATGCAAACCATATCACCTATCTCCACTTTCAAAAAACTCCCCTTCTTTTACTTAGTGATTCGGGCTTAAGTCCAATTTATACAGAAGAAATATACTACAATTTTCCTACAAAAGAGGCTGTCTTTTTAAAAGCAGTATTCTCCAAACCATCCTACTTCATTGCCATGTCAGATAGAATCCATGAATTATTAGATACAAGCCCGAGTGCACTCATAACAGAGATGGAGGCAGAAGTATTTTCCAAACCTAAGTATAAAAACTCAAAAGAGCTTATTTTGCAAATTAGTTTATTTTTGGATGGCTTTGGAAAATCGAAAGGAGTAAAAAATATTTTAGAATATCTAACTTGTATCGTAATCAAGAAATTAGGATAATCCTAATTATCCTCTTCTACCACAACTTCTTCTCTATGATGACCGTCTTTACCAAGTGGAAATAAACCATTTCGATTTTTTACTTTCAAATTAAATCCTGGATGGACTTTACTAAATGTAAAAATAAATTTTAATCTTTCTCTGCCTGATTTACTAAATACAAATGCAGTACTAACTGTAATTTCAATGAAATCAATCATTCTATCTTTAGAAATTTTATCGGAGAGTCTAAACTCTGTTAGCTTACCAATCATTTCATGACTTTCTAGTTTTTCAGTAGATGCCATTTTTAAAAAATGAGTCATTCTAGGATGTTTATACAAAACAGGACCTTCTCGTTTAATCGTAATTGTATATTCCTCTGCGCGAGGATCTTTTTTAAATGTAAACGTTAAATGATGTTCAGAGATGGCGGAGCATTTTGTCGGAATATCACCGGTATTCGCTCCCACAGTAAAATTGGCAATACGGTCTGATTCATTTACTATGTATTCAAATACCTGACCGACGGTTGGTGGATATTCTATTTCGGAAATTTTTTGTTGAATGAAAGGTGCAATCAATTGGTTATAAAATGCGGCGAGTAACCCTACTAAAGCTAATAAAAAAATTAATCCGAGTAGATAAAGAGCACTGTCTTGTATAATGATTGCTAACAGGTTAAGCCTCTTAAACTTTTATATCGACAAATTGACCAACGTTAGTCGATATACGTGGTCCTTTGACTATAAGAGAAAGTAAGTTTTTAATTTCTTCTGGACTAATGACTTGGCTCAGCCTTTCTTCTAAAGTGACTTCGACTTTTTGTTTTTTGAATGGGACATATTCGTCTATGATTTCCCGAGGTGCATCCACCTTTGTTAGAGGTATAGAGTCCAAAGATTTTGAACGAGAAATTTCAGTAAGATCCACTTGGAGTTTTTCCAAGTCGGATTTCAGAAAATTAGTCATGTAACTATTCAAATTACTATTGAGATTGGAGATTGTCATAAATAGCCCCCCGTTTCAGGATTCCTCTTATAACCAATTAGACTTAGCTAACTTTGATAAAAAATTTAGAGAGAAAAATAAAGCTGTTTAATCTACGACACGATACCTAGTCGTAATCGAAGTAGCGATTCTTCTTTCTTCTTTTTCGGCGTCTGTGAGAAAAGAGTCGGATTCAATCCATGCTTTTTTCCATTCAGAATGCCAGCTATTCCATTTGGTTCTTTCGTCTCGTCTATGAACTAGCTCCTCTGGGATAATATGGCAAAGGTGATCTAATTTCTCTACCTTGGCTGTAATTCTCTCAATAAGCGACATAAACTTACTTTTTTTTTGTTCCATATTTTCTATCGGCATCCTGTAGGGAAATCACAATTATATAATTTGTCTGAATTGCAAGAAAAAAAAGTTCAAATTTATTACCCCGAGCTAGCGCTGATTACTAGGCGACATGATAGCAATTGTACCGATTGAATAGACTCAGTCCTTTAAACATTCTTGACCTTACCTTCAAGGAAAAACCATTCGCCTTTTTCTTTCAAAAAATGAGAATATTCATGGTGAACAATCGTTTTATTTTCCTTGTCCTCGTAGGTTGCCTTAAATTCTACAAATCCTTCAAAGTCATCTTCTGTTCCTTTTTCGGTTTTTAGAATTTCTAGTTGAATCCAATTACTCGATCTCGCCCAACTTTCAATCGCCTTTGCATCATAAAATTTACGAGTCGCCGAGTGAGTAGTCTTCATCAAATATTCAATCGAACTAGTGGTATATGCAGAGTATCTCGAACGCATCAGTTCTTCGGCTGTAGCTGCCTTACGATTTCCTTCTAAAATTTCTTTGCAACACTCGTCAAAATTTTTTCCTGAACAACAATGGCATTTTTGAATCATAAAAATATATTCGCCCTCAAGGGATTTATCTGTAGAGAAAAATATTTTTTGAATTTGAAAAATCCATTGTCTGAACTTTGATTACTATGATTCTTCTGATTGGGATGATCGCGTCCTACGGAATATTTTGTCTATAGAATCAGTTTTTATACCAAATTCTTTCTAATTTCTCGAAAAAATCTAATCAAAATCAAAATAATAAATATATTTACAAATAGGAATATTGAATGAAATAAGCTTTCTAACTTGCTACGTGGGAAAAATAAAGTTTCATCGAAAGGAGAAAATTGTAAGTATCCAACAGCATAAAACACAGCTATTAAAATATTCAGGAAGGAAATAATAGCATAACCACAGCTTAAAAAAATTTGAATCATAATAAATTTAGAATTCTTAAATAAAAAATATGGCATTAACAATTGTAAAAAAGAAAAAATTTGCTCAATATAAAATAAAGGATCTGTTAATAAACGAATTTTCCAAGAGAATGGAATCTCTAAGAAATATAAACCGAAAGTATTATCATATATTCGATAACCACTTTCCAAGGCAAATATTAGTATGAAAAACCAAACTATCCCAAAATAATATTTTCTTCCCAAAACTTTTTGATCCATTATTATAAAGTTTCAATATAAAATTTAATTGCAATGAAAAATATTTTTGCTCTGTAAAATCAGGTTACTCTGATACTAAATTCTCTTGACAATAAATAATTACAGCCACCAAATCCATTTATGAACTCAAACTCTATTCAAACTATCGACTGTCATTATTATACAAATGAATTTGCAGCAGCCTACTTAATGGTAGAAGGAGACGAAGCACTCTTTGTGGATAACAACACGAATGCGGCAATTCCTTATTTGTTAAATGCGTTATCTGAAAAAGGTCTTGCAAAAGAAAATGTAAAATACTTAGTTATAACCCATATCCACTTAGATCACGCAGGGGCTACTTCTCGTTTGGTGTTAGAGTTTCCAAATGCAATTGTTCTCGCTCACCCGAAAGCTGCACCGCACGTAATCAATCCTAAGAGAATCATTGAAAGTGCAAGTATGGTTTATGGAAAAGAAAACTTTTTAAAGATGTACGGAGAAATTCTAGAAGTTCCAAATGAACGAGTTCGCATTATGCAGGACGGAGAAGTTTTAAAGTTTGGAGAAAGAGAACTAACGTTCATCTACACTCGCGGTCATGCCAATCATCACTTTGTAATTTTAGATTCGAATACAAATTCTATTTTTACAGGTGACTCCTTTGGAATTAGTTATCCTATTTTAAAACAAGGATCCTACCCTTTTCTATTTCCATCTACTACACCTACTGACTTTCACGCAGACGAAGCAAGACTTAGTATAGAGAAAATTTTAAACACAAAAGCGGATAAGGCTTATTTGACTCACTACGATGTTTGGACAGATATGAAATCAGGTGCAGAACTTATGCTTTATGGAATTGATAGAATGGAATCGATCTATAAAGAACTAATTCAATCCAATAAAACCGACGTTCAATTACAGAGTATTTGTGAAGAAAAAATTATGGAGTTTTACAAAGAAGAATTTGTAAAACGCAAAATTCCTTTATCTACTCTAGATTTTTTAAAGCCAGATGCGACAATCAACGCACAGGGGCTCGTATTTGCCGCTAACCGCGCAAAGAAAAAAGGTTAGAATTTATCCACCCAACCTATATTGTAAAATGTTTTTTCTAGAAGTTTTTCCAAGTCCTTTGTTTTCTTAAAATTTTTAGGTAAACCCTGAATTTGCGAAACCAAGTATTCTCTTTCTCCTCGGAAGTTTTCTAATACATTTTCAATTTGGCTTGGAGATGCTTTTACTAGAATCAAATAGTGTTTTTCCGATTCTGACAGTATATAGAGATTTGCCTCAGCGGGAACACTCAATCTGAATGCGAGATTGTCAATATGATAATCTCTTGGTTTTTTTAAGAGGTTAAATTCTTTTTTTTCTTGTAATACTTTTTTAGTTTGGGTAAATTCTTTTGGAATTTCTACACTCATAAAACGAAAGGATAATAATGGTTGGAACTCTTTATCAATCCAAGAGCCAACGAATGTTAGCCCCGTCAAAGTTTCATCCTGGATTTTAATTATCGTAGCCTCTTTCGTTTTTTTATAATCAATTACCTCCCCAGGGATAGTATCGAATAACTTCCATTGTCCGCTAGACTGTTTCTGAAAAAAATAAGAAGTATAACAGGGACCCATCGGGCAACATCTGGATTTTAAAATAAATATATCGGGTTTGTTCTTAATTCTCTGTTTGTAAATAGACAGATAGGCAGATACATTTAGCCTATCTAACTCACTCACTAGGATATTGTCATTTTCTCCGTTCCATTCTATTTTTTTATTTTGAAAGGAATTCTCGCAGAATAAAGTTCCTGTATTTAAAATTTCTATTAATTCAGACTCAATCTCTATATTTCGCGGAATGTTTTCGGTAAAATTTCTTGTAAATATATCCGGTGTAGGTATATAAGGATTTTCCGCTTCTTTGCATCCAAATAGATTAAATAAAATAAGGATTGTAAAAAGAACAGGATTGATTAATTCATTAGCATTTTCTAATATGCCAAATTTATCTATAAACTTCATATTTTTCCTTTTTTTGCGGAAGGTGAGTAACTAATTTTTCTCATGCCCGAAATAACAATTGAGTCTATCTGGAAAAGTTTCTTTTAGATTAATCTCATATATTAAACGATCATTTTCGGTGCGTACCTTACTAAACTCTGCTAGATTGTACTTTGGATTTAAGTTTTGATTGTAGGTATAAAATTCATCGTATCCATTAGCCCCAAGCGATTTTTTTAGCGGTAAATTTGGTTTAGTTTTAAAACGTAGGTCTATTCCATTACAGCCCGCTACAATTTTTCGTTTTACAAGTTTATCCCAAACTCCCCCAACCTCTGTCGTGAACTTAATTTTCATTTCAAAATTTTTATCTAATTTCCAATCTTTTAAGGGCCAGAGTTCATAAGCAAAACTATGCATCCATTTGCTAGATTGAAAATACCCGTACCCGATTTCAGATATGGATAATGGCTGTTTATATACAACACGAATCGTATTGGAACCAGCTTGAAATTTGGCAACAAATGGCACAGTATACAATTGGTTGATTTTTTCATCACAGTATCTACATAGATCAGAGAGTCTATAACCTTCTTTTTCAATATCCGTTAGTTGCAATACCTTCGAATTCGTATTTTCAATACTAGAATCGTTTACAAAAATAGAAACAGATTTTTCAGAAGTTAGCACAAACTCTAATGTATGCGCTACATTTGTATTAGATTGAATAAAATAAGTAACCTCTACATCACAACTTTGTTCTTTGATTTTTGAAATGTTACCGTCACCTTCGAATGTTTTATCGCAGGTAAATACCAAATCTTCTTTCAATACTAAAAGCTGACTACTCACAAAAGGAAGGGAATAAGAAGGATACCGGCTAACACTCCAGGGTGCTCTTAAATTTGCAAATATAGGATTATAGAAGACAAATAAGCAGAACAAAAAAAATAATTTAGATTTAATCATATTTTTAATACCATAATTTAGTTTTGGAAAAAGGATTTCATTTTGCAACAAGTATATTAACTAGTTTAAATTTTTAATAGTTCATTCTGTAAACCCAATTTATCCGTTAGAATTTTTGAAAATCTTTCGATAGTAATAAGTAACGGGATTTGTGTAAAAACATAACACTCCCTTTCGGGTTTGATCCTAGAATATCTTTACAAGTTTTTTGTATCTATGAAAATTAAGGAGGTTTCCTATGTTGTTCTTAGATAGAATGAAAGGATTAGGTTTAAAATTTAGTTTTCTATTTTTTATCACGCTAATTTTTTATTCTAATTCTATTTTCTCTGAAACAGAAACTACTCCAACTCATAAATACGAAGATTGTAAATTTCATGCTGTCAAATCAAAAGGAAAATTAGATTGTATCGTCGAAGAATTTTCTGGAAATGAAATGTATTTATTTGTCTATGAATTAAATAACCAATCTCTTTCCGGTACTCCTGAAAAAATAATCATCCCCTCTTGGTACAATTTTGCCAATGTAGAATATGCCGATATCCTAGGCGAAGAAAAAAAAATGATCTTCGTCACGTTTGAAGGCAAAACAGGAGAAGCCGCTCTTCAAAAAATTCTACTAGTATTTCATTTTCAGAACAATTCCTTTCGACCAGTTTTAATGGAAACACTTTCTCATACTCAGTCCTGCTGCGGCAAAGCACAATCTCTAGATATAAAATATAAATTTCTAGATGCCGGAACCAAACGAGTCTCTATCCAATTCGATTATACTTATAACCAATACGTTAAGAGTAAAATTCAATTAGATAAAAGAAAAACTTGGTCTGACGAATTAGTCTGGGATAATAAAAATTTAACCTTCTACGATTCAGAACAAGAACAGAAAAAAAACAAACGAGCTAACTTTTACGTCGAAAAAAAAATCTACGAAACACGTTTGGAATTTCCCCCCATTCATAAAATCGAAATGAACAAACTAAACGAACTCATCTTTAAATCTAAAATCTTTGAAGTTCTAGTGGATGAGAAATCGTAAAAAATAGCTTGCTAATAAATTACCTAGCTTAGAACTTTTGATTCATGAGCGAAACGGCGGAAGTAAAAGAAATACATACACTAGTAGTTGGAGGAGGTCCTGCTGGTCTTGCAGTAGGGGCAGTGCTTCGCGTGGGTGGGGTTTCTTTTAGTATAATCGAAAAACACGATAAGGTCGGGTTTGCTTGGCATAACCACTATGAAAGACTTCATCTTCATACAGTGAAAGGACTATCGGCACTCCCCTTTATGTCATATCCATCGCATTATCCGCGTTATGTTCCAAGAGAACTTCTAATAGAATACCTAGAAGCCTACGCAAAGAAGTTTTCCCTAGTTCCGTATTTCAACCAACCAGCAAAAAATATTCGTTATGAAAATGAGTTTTGGATTACAGAAACTCCCGAAGTGATTTATAAATCTAAAAAATTAATCATCGCAACGGGTTATAACAATTCTCCGCTTACACCAAAATGGGAAGGGATGAATGAATTTCAGGGGCAGATACTTCATAGTAAAGAATATAGAAATGGAAAAAATTTTTTAGGCAAACGAGTATTAGTCGTAGGAATTGGAAACACGGGCGGTGAGATTGCAATTGATTTAGTAGAATCAGGAGCGAATGTGCAGATAAGTGTACGTAGCCCCGTTCGCATCGTTCCCCGCGAAATTTGGGGAACACCGATGCAGTATTCTGCTCTTCTATTTAGTTTTCTTCCTCCTAAAATCGGGGATTATCTAAGTAAAACTATTCTTGGGTTAGTCGTACCTGATTATTCAAAGTATGGACTAGTCACTCCAGAATTTGGAACTATCTCTCAATTAAAATTCCAAGAAAAAGTTCCACTCATTGATATAGGAACTGTAAACCTAGTAAAACAGGGGAAAATCAGAATTGTCCCCGAAATTGAAAGATTCACAAAAGATTCTGTTTTTTTTAAAAACGGAAAAGAAGAAAAGATAGATGTAGTGTTACTCGCAACCGGTTATAGGGCTGGACTAGAGACTATCTTTAGAGGTTACCCAGAATTATTCAACGAAAAAGGTAGTCCGAAAATAAGAGGAAGGGAAGCAGAAATTCCGGGACTCTATTTTTTAGGATTCAACAACCATGTAGGTGGATTTTTGAGAAATATTTCAATAGAAGCGAAGAAAATCGGAAACAAAATTGCAAAAGAATATCCAAGGTAAAATAAATGTCTGTATTTGATCACTGGCATCCAGTTCTAAAATCCAACCAACTCAAGTCTAAACCAATTCCAATTATTTTAAACGGAAAACAGATTGTACTATTTAGGGACACAGAAGGGTTTATAGGTGCGTTAGACGACGCGTGTCCTCATAGGCGAATGGCTCTTAGCCAAGGTTTTGTAAAGAATGGACGACTAACTTGTATTTACCACGGAATGAATTTTGACAAGGACGGTAAGGGAAAAAGTCCTGGCTCGGATGACTGTAAAATTTCTGCTAACAAATGGGATGTAATGGAATTAAATACTGTGATTTGGGTAAAATCAACCGGTTCTATTGCTCCTGTTCCTGAATTTGATCTAGAAGGATTTAGGCTAATGGATATTCGCCGCTATACTATTTATGCCCCAATTGAAATAGTCCTGGACAACTTCACCGAAGTAGAACATACTCCAGACGTACACGCTTTTTTAGGATATGACCCGAAGAGTATGAAGGAAGTCTCTATCGAAGTAGAAACAGAGGACAAATATGTTCAAATCAAAAACATAGGTCAGCAAAAAAAGCTTCCTTTACTTTTCCGTTATGTACTAGGTATAACTAAATCAGATTTATTCGTAGATGAATGGAAAAGTTTTTTTTCTCCCATCTACACAGTTTACGATCAATACTGGATTGATCCAAAAACAAATGAAAAACGAGAGACCAGTTTACGGATTTATGCTTTTTTTAATCCGATAGGAGAAAGACAGACCCAGCTATTTGTGTTCGCCTATATGAAGTATCCACTCTTTTCCCATTTCGGGTTAAACTTACTGATAAAGCCTGCCATCAAAAAAATCTTAGATTTAGAAGTCATACGGGATAAAAGAATTTTAGAGAAAATCCTCGACAAAGACCCAAAAATCTCTGGGATGAAGCTAACAAGATTTGACCGCTCCCTAGGACCCAATAGACAACGAATCGAAAGAATCTATAAAGGATTTATAAAATCTTGATAAAAATTGATCTGAGTTAAATCATAAGGAATTTTTAAAAATAACATCAATGGGTTTGGGCGACTTGTGCTGAGCGAAGTCGAAGTATTAGCCCATAACAAGCCGCCGGCAGGCCAATATCATTATCCAAATTTCTAAAGGAGCATTAGCGATATTAGAAATTTGGATAATACAGATTAAGCTTTTCGAATTAGATCAATCATTGCCATCTTATCTTTTTTTAAAGTGGGAAGGGCTAATGACTGTTTGACAAAGTCTTTGATTTGCTTTAAATTAATACTGGCTAAACTAGGAATGGGTAAATAACGAACTTGTTTTCCATCTCCAGTCAAAACTTTATCTTTATCCTTTAAAATAATTCCGTATTCAAAACCAAGTTTTACTTCTGTCTCTAAAGGAAAAATCGCACAAAGATATCCTGATTTTTGATCGCTATAACCGATTCCTTTCCAAACAGGATAACCTTTTTCTATTAAAGCCGGAAACTCCTCTTTAAAAAAATTTCTTAACAGAGAAACTATCTCTAAAATTTCCTTTGTATAAGGTTTTAAAATGTCTTGGATGATTTGTTCCGATTCGCTCAGTTCTTTTTTTTGTTTCATTTTTTAGGTGTAACCTTTTTTAGTATCTCTATGATTTCTTTGTGATTTGCTTCCTCTGCATATTTCAAAGCATTTTTTCCCTCAGCATCTGCAAGAGTAGGATCAGCTCCATGTCGCAAAAGAAATTTCACAGTAGCAGTATGTCCATTCTTAGCCGCAAGAATTAAAGAAGTCTCTTCGTAGGTGTTCGTCTCATTTATATATGCACCGGATCTTAAAAGATACTGTACCATCTCCGAATAACCTAAATTAGCCGCTTCCAAAAAAGGAGTCCATCCGTCGGCACCAGATGAGTTTACATTTATTTTATTTGATACAAGCAATTTTACAATTTCCAGACTTCCACTCCGAACACCATACATTAATGCATTATAGTCTTCACTGTCTTTTAAATTTACTTTTGCTTTTTTTGATAGTAGGAATTTTACAATTTCTAAATAACCTTTTTCTGCGACAATCATTAAAGGGGTAGAACCGCCTTTATCCTCAGATTGAAAATTGATTTTAGCGCCTTTGTCCAAAGCTTGCTTGATTCTGGGTAAATCTCCATTTTCCGAAGATTCCATTAGAACTTCATTCCAGTCTAAAGCAAAAATCGAGAGACCAGTAAGAAGTAATAGCATTGATAATAATAATTTCATAATTCTATGTATACAGAAGTACCTTTGTTTTCCTCACTTTCTATCCTGATTTTAGCCTTATGTTTGTCTATAATTTCTTTTACGATCGACATGCCAAGACCAATGGAATGCTCTCCTTTTGTGCCGACTCTTCTAGCTGGGCTAAATTTTTCAAATAATACAGATTGCATTTCAGGGGAAATTCCGATTCCATGATCCTGAATTTTTATTATAGTTCTCTGAGATTCACGGTAGAGATAAATTTCAATCGCAGTTTGTTCATAAGAAAATTTAATTGCATTGGAAATTAAATTTGTAAACACACGGCGCATTTTATCCCGGTTAATATCATGGAAAATTTTTTCAACAGAAGTTCTAAATTGAATCTTTACTGATTTTTGTTTTGCTTGCAATTGAAAAACATAAATACAATCCCGAAGAAAAGAATTCAATTCAGTTAGTTCGGTATGATCTAATGAAATTTCTTGTTCCAATTGGGAAATCTCCAAAATATCTTGAATAATAGTCATGGAATGGTGTCCCGAATCCTCCATTAATTTTAGATACTTTTGGCATTCTTCATCTTTTTCTTTTTTTAACATTAACCTAGCCAAATTTGTAATTCCACTGATAGGTGTTCTCAGGTCATGGGCAACTATATTTAAAATTGCATTTTTAGATTGATCTAATTTTAATAATCCTTCTTCCGTTCTTTTTTTATTTTCGATATCAGTAACAAAATCTAATCTGTAAATAATCTTACCATACTTATCGGTTATCGCATTTGAATAACATCCAACCCAAATATAATTTCCTTCCTTGGTTTTACGTTTTTCTTCAATGTAAAAACGTTTAATTTCCCCACTAAATAATTTTTGAAGAGCGTTAGCTTTAAATTCTATAAAATCTTCATGAATAAAACTAAAAGATTTTTTTCCAATCATCTCCTCTCTACTATAACCTAACAATTTTAACAAATAATTATTACATTCTAAAATAGTAGCCTCTGGATCAACAATCACAATCCCAATAGGAGCATTTTCATAGAGGAGTCTATATTTTTCTTCACTGGCGGCTAACTTCTCCTCTGCTTCTTTTCTTTGTGTAATTTCATTTCGAATAGAGATATACTGAAAAGGTTTTCCATGATCGTCCAGAAAGGGGATAATATGTGAGTAAACCCAATAGTAAGTTCCATCTTTGCGCATATTCTTGATTTCCCCCTCCCAAACTTTACCGGAAGAAATTTCATTCCACATTTCTGTAAAAAAACTTCTAGGATGAAAACCGGAATTGATAATACGATGATTTTGTCCTAAAATTTCTTTTCCATTATAGCCACTAATTTTACAAAAATTTTCATTAAAATCAATAATGTTTCCATCTTTATCGGTTATCGAAATGACAGAAGACTGATCAAGCGCAAAACGTAAATCTTCCAACCGCTTACTACTTAATTTACTTTCAGAAATATCCGTAATCATTCCATAAAGATCATATTCATCCTTTCGAGACTCTATCAAAATAGATCTTTCTTCTAACCACTTCCAACCGCCTGTTTTATCTTTTGCTCGATACTGGATTCGTCTAAAATTATTATTCTTTCTAAAAATCTCTAAACTTTGAGAAGGAGTAAGGATATCATCAGGATGAATTACATTTGCAATCAAACCTATATTCTCTTGTAATTCTTGACTAGAATATCCAAAAATAACATCAGCCCGCTCGCTAATAAAAATCATTTTCCTATTTTTTAAAGCATCTAACCTTACATGATAAATTACACCAGACAAAGCATTAAAAACAGCATTCAATATTTTTTCATTGGAACGTTTAAAACTTGATACGTCAGTAAGGAAACTAACGCATATTTTGGAATGATCAGATAACAAAATAAACTTCCGGGTAATCTCTACAGCCTTTAACTCACCAGTTTTAGTAAAAATACTTTCTTCTCTAAAATCATTTTTCCCAGTGGCATAAAAAACTTTGTAGTCCTGTAAAAGTTTGGATTTAGCTTCAAAATCTGAATTTGGTAAATGAATTGAAATATCTTTTCCAATTAATTCTTCTTTGGAAAAAGAAAAAAGTTTTACGTAAGCAGAATTTGCCTTTAGAAAAATTCCATTCGAATCCGTATAGGAAATAGCAGTAACCGATTCTTCGAATAGAAAATCCAATTCGAATTCTGAATCTGTTTTATCCAACATGATATTACAGTGTAATACACTAGCAAAACTGTCAACCAATTAAGGTTTACAAGTGCTAAATGGAAACAACTAACCCACTATTGTAAAATATTCAAGAAATCTACTTTTCTGAACTGGTATATAAAACTGGATTGTTAAAGAAGAACGATAGCCGCCAGAATCGTATCCGCTCAATGATACTATTTCACCAATACAAGAAGGGGTATCATTCGTTTTAAAAAATATAATTTCATTACACAAAGAGAATAACCATGATTAACCATTGAATAAGCTAATAACCTCTTCTTCCATGACCATAATAACCATGCCCACCATGTCCATAAATACCGTAAGGCGGATAATAAACACCGGGAGCACGACCTCCATTTGCAGAGCCACTACCGGGTGTATACCAAGGGTTTCTTAAACTACGAGGAAAATAAAGAAAATAGGTGTTAAAATAATTCTGCCAGGGATTTGAATTGGAAATGGAAGACTGTTTTGTATCTAAATCATTTTTTAAATAATAAAAAAGAACTAATTCTTCCTTCGTGGGATTGCAGCTTTCACATTCAATTTTTGCTCGTAGTTTTTTCAACATTTCAGCCCGATATGGATTTTCAGGAGGTCGCTCTTCTTTTTCTGGAAGAAAACTGCAGTACGAAAAAGTAAATAAAAAAAGTAATATAGAAATTCTTCTTAACATGACACACCTCCCGATCTAATGTTAATCTATATTTTTAGCTTTATCGAATCTAGGGTTTTAGCCTAATGTTATTATACCATGATAGAAAAAGAAATACAAACCAATTTTTCGAGCTCTGTTCATTTTTCGGTATTAGGAAAAGCAGAAACCAAAGAACTAGAAGGTGTTCCAAAAGAAGAACTAACAACAGCAATCAAAGAATTAGTAGCAAAAAAAACAAAAATACCGGCAAACAAGGTTTTTGTGCTAGACCAAGTGCATGGAGATAAATTTTACAACACAAAAGATTTAGTAAACGAAGTAGTAGACGGAGACGCACTCTACACAACTAAACCAGACGAAGTATTGGTTGTAAAAACTGCCGATTGTATGCCGATTTTTTTCTGGTCAGAGAAAGAGAAGCTAATCGGAATCATCCACTCAGGCTGGAAAGGCACAGAGCTTGGAATTTCGGAAAAACTTTTTTCCCATCTAAAACAACAAGGTCATTCTCTAGATTCAATTCATGTTTATCTAGGTCCGTGTGCCCGTAAAAAAAACTACGAGGTTGCAGGAGATTTATTCGAAAAGTTCAAAGCATACTCCCCGGAAGCAATTGAACCAAAGGGTAATCAAAAGTATTCTCTGGGTATAGATATTGTCCTAAAAAAACGTTTTCTAGAAAACCAAATTCCAATCCAATTTTCCGATTCTGGAATTTGCACAATAGAAAATCCCGATTATCACAGCCATAGATGCAAAGACATGGGTAGGAATTTGAATATAATTTATATGAGTGAGTAAAATTTTCGCCTACTCACTTTCTCCTTGATCCAGAAGAGCGATTAGATTTGTTTTCGTTGCTTCGATTTTGGCTTGTTTTTTTTCGTCAAAACCTTCTGCTTTGGTAAGGAGATACTCCATAGTAATCGGAAGAAGTAAGCGGGACAAGATTGTGGCGATTATAACCCCACCAATGACTACTGTTGCCAGTGGTCGTTGGACTTCGGCTCCTGCCATACTAGAAATCGCCATGGGGATAAACCCGATAGCCGCAATTAACTCAGTTGTCATCACAGGACGAAGAGACTCGATGGCAGCAACCTTTACTGCCAGAGAAAGTTCGACTCCTTCTTTTAATTTATCTTTCAGTGTAGACGCGTAAACTACACCATTTAATACTGCAATTCCACTCACGGCGATAAATCCAACCCCTGCTGGTATACTGAATGGAAGACCACGAAGTACAAGGCTTATAATTCCCCCAGAAGCGGCTAATGGTACAACCATAAATACACCTAATGCATAAAATACATTCCCAAATGCAAGTATCAGCATCCCAAAAATAATTGCAAGTGCAATGGGGACAACAAGCATTAGCCTGTTCTTTGCTCTTGTGAAATTTTCAAACTGACCACCCCATTTTATTTCATACCCTAGGGGTAAATTAGCAGTAATCACTTTTGTTTTTTCTTGTGCCTCTTCGATGTAACCAACTAGGTCACGTCCCCTGATATTTACTTCAACAAAGAGTCTTCTTTTAAGAGCCTCTCTTTGTATAGAAGCCGCAGATTCAATAAGTTCAATATCCGCCACCTGCCCCAGTGGAATTGTTTTTCCAGTAATTGTCATCACCGGAATATTATTAATTTGTTTAATGTCTTTAATAATATCTAAATCAAGACGAAGCACTAGATCAAAACGTTTCAATCCTTCAAAAATTTTTCCTGCGTTAGTTCCCACACGTAACATTTCTACTGTTCGTAAAATTTCCGAAGCAGATGCACCATAACGTGCCATTAGATCATAATTTGCATTTATCCGAAGAACGGGAAGTCCGAGCACTCTTTGTACACGAATATCTCCTGTCCCTTGAATTTCTTTCATGACTGAAGAAATATCGTCTCCAATCTTTTTGAGATGATTTAAATCGTCTCCATATACCTTAACTACGATATCTGCCTTTGAACCGGCTAATAACGAATTAATCCTATTTTCAATTGGTTGGGACATACTAATATAACTGGATGGAATATTTTGTAATACCTTATCTTTGATTTCCATCATCAACTCTTCGCGAGTTTTCTTTTTTTTCCAATCGCTTCTGTCTTTTAATTTAATCATTATACTAGTTTCATCGGTTCCAAGAGGTTCTGCTGCTGACTCCCCTCTTCCCACACGCGAAACCACACTTTTAATTTCATCAAAATCTTCTAAGACTTTTTCAATCTCCATATTTAAGTCCCTTGAATATTCAATAGATGTAGAGGGAAGGCGCTTAACGTCCATCTCTAACTCTCCCTCATCAATTCGCGGGATAAATTCTGAACCGAGAGTTGTACCGATGAGTAAGGAAAAAAATACAAGACCGATTGCACAAAGAGTAATCTGTCTTTTTTTCCCAAATCCCCAGTCTAATAACAACTGATACTTATCCTCTAAGTAGTCCCAATAATGACTCTTATGAAAAATTGGTTTCTGAAACGCAATGGCAAGACTCGCCGGAAAAACTGTTAACGAAAATAGAAGTGCTGCTCCAAGCGCCAAAGCAACCGTAATCGCCATCGGACGAAACATTCTTCCTTCCACACCTTCTAATACCATAAGAGGTAAGTAAACTAACATGATAATCGCAACTGAAAATGCTGCCGCTCTTCCTACACGATTACAATTTTCTAAGATGATTCCCTCGGTAATCTCTGCTATTTCAAATCGATTCATGGGTTTTTGGAATAGATATTTTTTGGTTACAAATCCAGCCATCACTGACTCTAACATCACAATAGATCCATCGACTAACAACCCGAAATCAAGGGCACCTAAACTCATCAAGTTACCCACTACATCTAACTGCTTCATAAATATTACAGCACATAACATGGAAATAGGAATTGCCATAGCAACTAACGCTCCCCCTTTCAGGGTTCCAAGCGTGATAATAAGTGTGATCAATACGAGCAATGCGCCCTCAGTAAGATTTATAAAAATAGTAGAAAGTGCGCGGTTGATAAATTCTGAACGATCATAAAAAGGCTCTATTTTCATCCCAGCAGGTAGATTTGATTCTATTTCAGCAATTTTCACTTTCACATCGCGCACAACGTTTCTAGAATTTTGCCCTAGGAGCATAATTACTGTTGCCCCTACTACTTCTTTTTGATTTTTACTCGCTATTCCAAATCGCAGTGCAGGACCTATCTTTACATCTGCAATTTGTCCGAGTAATAGAGGTGTTCCATCCGTTGCCGTTCGAACTGCCACACGTTTAATTTCATCAACTCCTTCGAATTGCCCTTCTCCACGGATGACTACCTGTTCTTTGCCCTTAATGATGTATCCACCACCAGTATTTGTATTTGCAGATTTTATATCATCGTATATTTCGGATAAAGTCAGATTATGCGTTACTAGATTACGCGGATCAATGATTACTTGAAATTCTTTCGCCTCTCCCCCAATAGAATTTACTTCAATCACACCTGGAACAGATTTTATTCTTTTAGATAATTCCCAATCTATATAAGTCCTTAGTTCCATTGGACTATGCCTATCAGAGGTAAGCGCAAACTCATAAATATCTCCGAGTGCAGTTGCTACAGGGGATAATTCCGGTTGCCCGTATTCAGGTGGAATTTCTTTATCGGCTACTTTTAATCTTTCACTTACAAGCTGTCTTGCGAACCATATATTTACACTATCCTCAAAAATCACTGTCACACTGCTGATACCAGTTCTAGAAATAGATCGGATTTCTGTTGCTCCGGGAATTCCCATGAGTTGCAATTCGATTGGATTGGTAATAAACTGCTCTACTTCCATCGGTGACAAACCAGGTGAAACTGTCACAGCGGATACTTGCACGTTAGTCACATCTGGTACTGCGTCAACAGAAAGCTTAGATGCATTGTAAAATCCTATGATTGATATAAGAAGGGTTACTAGTAATACAATATATTTTTTTCGAATGGAAAATTCGATTAGGTTTTCTATCATGATTTCCTTTTAGAGCAAATAATCTAACACATCTTTCCAAGTTTTAAATTTCTCTGAACCAAAATGAATATGCTCTCCTTCAAATTCTTCTACACCATTTAAAAGTCTATCATCAATTAAATAATCACCTTTGAGCAAACCCTTATTATGCGTTAGGATTAATTTTTTAAAAGCAAATTCACCAAGGTGTTTTTCAACCCAGATTCTTTTTTCAGACGGTGCATGAAGATTTGTCCAAGGAGCTGTGGATAAAAAATAAGTTTCGTATTTTTCAGATAGTTTTTTGAAAGCATCTACTGCTCCATTTATAGGAGGAAGATTTTCAAAAAAACCTTTTTGTGTGCGTTCTTCTTCGGTTGTTCGTTGTTTTGCGTGATCATAGTCGGCGAGTACTCCGTCTAAATCCACATAGAGAATTTTCTTTTTCATCTATCGTAAGGCTAATAAGAAGTAGCCGGTTAGATTTCCCCAAACAAAGTCTGAGTCCCATTTGGTAGATGAATAAATTTCACAAATTCTTTTTTGAGAGGAACTACATTATCAGTAAAACGAATCGGTTCTTTCGATTTTTCGAGGTATTCTGTGAAACTTTCTGCACAATTTACTAAAACTCTATGCATCGCAAAAAGGTCAGGATTGGAAAAACTGGGTCTTGAAAAAGGGGTAAAGCGGTCAACAGACAAAGGTTCTAACTCTTGTATCAATTTTTTCTCCATACTTCTAATTTCGGCAAAATAGTATAATTTTTCTTAAACAAAAAGAATTTCCCAGAGAGGGAAGTGACATAATAGCAAGATAGTGGAAAAATGTCAACTCGATGATAAAATATAGAACAATTTATTAAATTCTCTTGTGATATAAAAATTTCCCTCATCCTTGATGGAGCTTGACTTGGCTTTTATATTCAAATCCAGGATCAATTCGTATAAAAAGTCCAGAGCTTCCGTCCTAAATAACTTGGTTTCCCGTCGTAATCTACTTTTGGTAAATTTCTTTCGCCCGTCCGAATAGGAAGACATTCCTAAGTATTTAAAAAACTCAGCATCGTTCTCATCTCGAAAACGTTTTAGTAGAATTTTTGCCTTCCTTATTTCATCCGCCCGATTCAGTAGGGCTGAGAGCAGAGATAAATACACAAACGTGCTCTCCGGTCCGGGTTTGAACTTGGAAAATTCCCGAAAAAACTCATATTTATTATTCGAAAACAGCAAATCCACCAATTGGAACGGATTAAATTCGGCTCGGTTAAATAGAACTTCCTCAATATCTTCGAGGGTAAATTCCTTTTTATTTAACATGAGCTTGAGTTTACGAATTCCCTTTATGTAAGAACCCGTATTGGGTGGAATTCGATGCAGGAACTCATCTCTCGCCGCATCTTCCAATAAGACTTTTTCGGTCTTTAGTATTCCTTCTAAGGCAGGCTTTCTCTCGTCAGCATAGAAATTTCTACTTTTTAATAGAGCAAAACGATTATCGAATAAAGTTGCTAATTTTGCTGGAACATCCTTGGCATCATAATGAAGTAAAACGTATACTTTTTCAGCTAAAGTAGAAATATTGCGCCGAAAACTCTCATACATCTCCTTCTTTCCAGCAAGTAAGATTGGCTTAAAGAAATCAGATCCAGAACGAATGATGAGAAGCTTTTGGCTAGAAAACATACTGAAGTTGAACATTTCCGAAAATAATTTCTCAAAATCTCCCGATTCCGCGACATAAACCACAATTTCCAAAGGCTCCCCGTTGGAAGTCAGCTCAGATCGGTATACATCGGTAATCAAATCAAACTCAAACGAGTCGGTTGAGGCATAAATATAAACTTGGGGGAGAATTTTTTTAGTCTGGTATGCGGCTAAAAATTCAGGAAAATTCTTAAATTCTGTAATTTCCTTTTTTTTTGCTTGTTTTTCTGCCATATTTCTGGTACACTAAATCCGATAGTTATAAAAGAGGTAATCTAGTTATGAATTTTGGTGAAGGTGCACAAAGAATATCACTCGTTTCCGAGCCATTTGCTTACATTCGACCTATCTATACTTATGCTCCTATCGAACAAGTAAATAAGATTTATTCTAACGACAACTTTTTTAATGCCTCAGCCTTCAAAGAATTCAAAAATGCAAACAAACAAGGCTCAGACAAAGACAAAGCCCCAACCGAGCGCGGTGCGATCTTGGATATTTTAGCTTAAAAACTCTTCCCATACTCTAAAAAACTGATAGAATTTTCGAATCGGAAACCCTAACACATTTGTATAAGACCCAATGTAGTTAGATACAGGAGTTCCTGCATCTTGGATTCCATAAGCTCCTGCTTTATCGTAAGGTTTTGCCTCTTCTAAATACTTTCGAATTTCAAGCTCGCCTAAAACTTTAAACTCCACTTTAGTTTCATCGAAGTCATAGAAAACTTGCCCTGCCTTCCAAATAGCTAATCCAGAATATACTGAATGGATTTTACCGGACAAAAAAGAAAGAATTTTCATGCCTTCCGCAAAATCCTTAGGTTTTGCTAGAATCCGATTGTCTAAAACAACGATCGTATCGGATGAGACGTACACATTTTCCAAATTAGATTTTTCAGTGTCCAGTTTAGCAATCGTTACTCTTCTGAGGTAATCTAATGGGATTTCTTTATCTCGAGTATTTTCATCAATATGAGAAGGTTCCACTTGGAACTGTAATTTTAAATTTTCAAAAACTTGTTTTCGTCTAGGGGAGGCAGACTTTAAAATTAACATTCATCCACTCTTACGTAAAGAGCAAAAATGTCGATAATAAGTATACTATGAAAACTCATACTTCTTTGCTTAATTCTATAAATTCCAATCATTCCTTCCATTTACATTCTAGTAAATTTATTCTTCTTTTACTTTGTTTTAGTTTTTCTCTTTTCGGTCAGGTAAGTGTAAAAGACACCAAAAATGCACCTGAACCAACAAAGACACCGACAGAAAAAAAAGAGGAAGGTAAACCTCTGAAAATGGAAACAGGCACTGTTACTGTAGATCCACAAATTGTATCTTCTGACTATAAACGAAATAATTTGAAAAATCTAAAAAGACTCAAAAGTTCTTTTTTGAATTATGGAACAGATGAAAAATTTAATGCGATTATGAAAAACTATGTAGATGGAAGTATTAAGTTTCAAGAAAAAAATTATATTACTTCTAGAAGAATTTTTGAGCAAAATCATTTAGATCTAAATACAGAGGCGGAAGTTTTTTCAAAAAAATATGTCGAGACTTACAGCAAACTCTATGCAGACGCCTCTTTTCAACTCGTTGATCTAAAAGTAAACTCTGATACGGATGATTCAATTTATCCTGTACTCGAAAAACAACTTGTAATTGCAAATGAATTTTCCACTGGTGCACAAATTCTAGCGGCTAAGAGCAATTATATCGATGCTTTATATGAACAAAAAAATGCACTCCAAAGTCTTTTTAAAATTTACTATACGATTAATAAACATAAAAATAAAAATCTAAAATTAGCCGAACGTATTGGAAAGAATTTAATTTTAGATGATGATTATATTCCAAAAGAATATCTAAAAGATTACGATGACTCATTAGGTTTAGTATTTGCGGCTCGGGAAAAGGAAAGAGAAAAAGAACGGGAACAAATTAAAAAAAGCCTGACCAATAAATACGGTGAAATGAATATCAACAAAGAAACGGATAAGACTGATAAACCGGACAAAAAAGAAGTAGAGCCAAAAAAAGAAGCCAAAGAAGCTCCCAAAACAGCTACAGAGCCTGCAACTACTCCAGCAAAAAAATAACAATGAAAAAACTCTGCTTTTACATTCTAATTTGCCTGATTTTATTTCAGGCAAATTGTAATCGAAAGAAAAAAAATATTGATATAAATGACTGCGATACGATTGGAAATTACTATGAAGACGGAGAACATTATATCAAAAGAGATTTAGTCACAGATGATGGAGTAATTGACTACAATAAAATGTTAGATAGCTACAAAGGGCGCAAAACCGTCTGTAACCCCTTAAACGACTAATGCCATGTTTCTCTCCAAGACAACTCTTATGATACTAGAGCTTCATCCTCAAAATCCAGAAGTCAGAATTCTAAAGACCATATCCGACAATTTACGAAATGGATTTATTTATATTTTCCCAACAGATACGGTGTATGCGATCATAGCTGATTCAAAATCGAAACAGGGAATTGAAAAATTACATGAACTAAAAAATACAGATAAAAATAAACCATTGTCTCTTTTATGTCCTGATATTTCTACAGCCTCGGAGTATGTAGAGTCTCTTCCAAATGACGCATTCAAACTCATGAAAAGAATTACTCCGGGACCTTTTACCTTTATCCTCAAGGCTAACAAGAATATACCTCGCTGGACAACTGCCAACACAAAAGCAAAGACAATTGGGATTAGAATTCCTGACAGTATTTTTATTCAAGAGTTACTCAGAGTCCATGAAGGAACTATTACTTGCACATCCGTTTTTACAGGCGATGAATACCTGACAGATATAAATGACTTGGAAGATTTATTTGGAAGCCGTGTGAGTGGGATTATAGACGGCGGAATTGCAAAAGTAGAAACGTCTACTGTTTTAGATTTTACAAACGACGAAATGGAAGTTCTAAGAGAAGGAAAAGGATTCGATAGAATCTAAAGTGGAATTTATTTAAATGTTGTCTTCCAATCTTCTTCTTTGAAACCAACCAACACAAAATCAGTTGCAATTACAAATGGTCTTTTCACTAAATTTCCATTTTGACTCAGAAGCTTTAATTGATCATCTAGAGACATAGCCAAAAGTTTTTCTTTTAGATTCAAAGCTTTATAATCTTGTCCAGATGTATTAAATAGTTTCTTACTCTCCCCATTCATAGATTTCAATGCTTTTTTGAGTTCACTAATTGAGGGTGGAGTTTCTCGAATTGGAATTTTCGAGTAAGGAATTTTCTTGGAATCTAAGAACTTTAAAGCTTTTCTACAAGTAGAGCAACCTTTGTATTCGTAGATTTTCATATTGGTTTATGTTTCAACAAAGCTCAATGTCGAAAGTTCAAAAAAATCGAACATTGAGCGAAGTCAAAATGCAAGTGGCGCTAGTTATTTAGAAGCGTCAGTTTCAGCACCAGGGACATCAGATGACCCAGTAGCTTCAGCATCTCCAACTAGGAATTGAAAAGTTACACGTCTATTTTGTGCACTTTCTCCATCGATACCAGGAATTGGATTAGAAGAACCCATTGCTTTGGTCGCGATTCTTTTTTCAGGAAATCCGAGTTTTACAAGAGCTTGTTTAACTTCTTTTGCTCTTTGCTCAGAATAGAACATATTTCCTTTTTTATCACCTACTGGAGTTTCAGGTCCAACTGTATCAGTGTGACCAGCAATTTCTAGTGTATAAG
This sequence comes from Leptospiraceae bacterium, assembly GCA_017996175.1. Taxonomy (GTDB): domain Bacteria; phylum Spirochaetota; class Leptospiria; order Leptospirales; family Leptospiraceae; genus UBA2033. The sequence goes on along the minus strand of JAGOHK010000011.1, from coordinate 18,528 downwards.
CGGCAGGAAGTTCATCTAAACCTTTCTTGAGAACTGCTCCAGCACCTTTTACCCACTGAACGAAATCTTTCTTATTAGGAATATCCCATTTTTTGTAAGCAAATCCTTTGATGGATTCACCGTCTGGATAACGAGCTGATTTAAGAGACTCATTTAACTTGTCAAATAACTCTTTTGCAGCTGCTTCTCCAGCACGCATTGCGAGAGAATTCTTAGAATCTTTGCTATCTTTAGAATCTTTCGAATCTACAGGCTTAACGTCTTTTGATGTATCAGCAAGAGAATCTCTATCAGTCTTCTTGGTTTCGTCAGCAGTCTTAGCATTAGGATCTGGGGTATCTTTATTGTCATTAGATTTACAGTAACCTAAAGAAAGAGATAGAACTCCAATCACGAGGGCAGTCTTAATAAATTGTCTATTCATAAATAAATGCTTCCTTTCTAATAATGAATTTTGAATATTACCACAATACAAATATATATTTTATTTTAAAACCATTTTTATACTCGAAACGAAATTTCATGATACTTACAAACCACGTACAAGAAGACCAAAATGACCTCCGATTAGACATATTTCTGGCACAATCCACCGGAGATGATATATCCAGGACATCCATCCAAAAATGGATTAAGAACGGGCATATTAAAAGGGTTTCCGAACCCCAAATTGCCAATTTAAAGCCAAATTTTAGGGTTAAATCGGGAGAAATTTTCGAAGTCACCATTCCGCCGAAGCCCAAACTCAACCTTGATCCGGTTGAAATGCCCATTGAAATCATTTATGAAGAAGAAGAGTTTGTAATCATCAATAAACCTCCTGGAATCGCTTCCCACGGCGGACCGGGTGATGACTCCCCTAGCCTAGTAAACGGACTTCTCTACTACTTCAAAAACCTCTCCCAGATTGGGGGAGAAATTCGTCCCGGAATTGTTCACAGACTAGATAAACCAACGTCTGGACTTATGATTATTGCAAAAACGGATAAAGCACATATCAAACTTTCCAGTATGTTTCAAAAAAGAGAAGTCGAAAAAACCTACTATGCATGGCTTGTGCAAACTCCACAACTGCCTGAGGGTAGAATTGATTTGCCGCTCGGACGTCATCCGACAGAGAGATTGAAAATGTGCGTGAGAAAAGACGGACGGCGGGCTATTACAACTTATAAAATTATCAAATCTATCCCCTCTCGCAAAAGTAGAAATTTTTCTCTAGCAGAAATCAAAATCGAAACAGGCAGAACCCACCAAATTCGGGTTCACTTTCAGAATATGGGTTGCCCTGTTGTAGGTGATATGCTTTATTCTCGCACAGGAAATGAATTTTCTAGTTACGGATTACTCTTATTTTCCCAAGCCATTAAATTCAAACATCCATTCAAACGAAAGATAATCGATATTACCCTCCCATTTCCAGAACGATTTACTAGGTTTGAAAAAGAAGCCGAGTTTAGATAGATAAAAATCATTCCGATTCAGGGAAAGCCCTCCCTTTCGCAAAGGCATAACCTTACCCACGCTTACGCTAAATAATAAGAAACTGATTACTAGGCGAAGGCGAAGGTCGCGAATACTTGGAGCGAAGGGTGGAATGCACACCGATAGGGACGATATAAAATACGATGTTTTTATTTATGTGTTATGGAGTTAAATGAAATGGGATTAAACGAAGAGCGCAATGATACGAATAGGAATATCCTAAACTATAGACCATCGTTCAGTTATCGGTGTCCTCGGTGTGCATCGGTGGTAATCTTTGGATATTTCACTTAGAACAAAAAGATGTGGGTAACGTTATGTTGGAGGGGGGGGGCGGCTACGACAAATCATTCCGATTTAGGGATTTTCACAGCCAACATCTTATCACGAAGCATAGTAGCTCTTTCGAAATTTAATTCCTTCGCGGCTTCCAGCATTGCTTCTTTTAATTTCTCTTTGAGTTTTTCGGGAGTTTTGTATTTTTTGAGAGTGAATTCTTTTTCGATTTCGTCGATGATTTCTTCTTCGGCGGTTAACTCTACCATTTCCCTTGGAAGCATATCATGAATCTCGCGGATAATCGTCTTTGGCTCTATGCCAAATTTTTTATTATGCGCATCTTGGATTGTACGACGACGATTGGTTTCGTCTATCGCTTTTTTCATGGAGTCTGTCATGCGATCTGCGTAAAGGATCGCTTGCCCGTTGACGTTACGCGCCGCACGTCCGATGGTTTGGATGAGAGATTTATAATTACGAAGAAAACCTTCTTTGTCTGCATCGAGAATTGCGACAAGAGAAACTTCCGGAATATCTAAACCTTCCCGTAAAAGATTGATTCCCACAATACAATCATAAATTCCTTTTCGTAAATCACGGATAATTTCGACACGTTGAATGGTTTCCACCTCCGAGTGCAGATAAGCAACCTTAACCCCCATTTCTTTTAGGTAATCGGTTAAGTCCTCGGACATTTTTTTGGTTAAGGTTGTGATTAATACACGTTCTTTTTTTTCGACCCGTGCATTGATTTCTACAAGTAAGTCTTCTACTTGGTTTGATACAGGACGAACTTCTACAACTGGATCCAAAAGACCAGTTGGGCGGATAATCTGCTCTACTTGTATTTGTCCATTTTTGATTTCATAGTCTGCTGGAGTTGCGGATACGTAGAGAATTTTTCCAGTAATTGCTTCAAACTCTTGGAAGTTCAAAGGTCGATTATCAAGAGCACTCGGCAAACGAAAACCAAATTCGACGAGTGTCTCCTTACGTGCCCTATCGCCCGCATACATTCCACCAATCTGAGGAATCGTAACATGGGACTCATCGACTATCATCAGAAAATCTTTTGGAAAATAATCAATGAGACAAGCAGGACGTTCCCCGGAGTTACGCCCTGTTAAATGGCGAGAATAATTTTCAATTCCATTGCAGTAACCTAACTCGGCGAGCATTTCTAAATCATAGTTGGTGCGAGACTCAATTCTCTCTGCTTCTAAAAGTTTGCCCTTATCCTTAAAGTATTGAATTTGGACTGCAACTTCTGCTTTGATATTTTTGATTGCATCTTCTACTTTGGGACCTGATGTGATAAAATGTTTGGCAGGGTAAACCACCATTGTCTCCATCTTGACAATTACTTTTCCAGTAAGTGGATTAAAACGAGAGAGAGATTCGATTTCATCTCCAAAGAATTCAATTCTAAGTCCATCTTCATGGTAAGCTGGCATTAGCTCAATCGCATCCCCACGCACTCTAAAATTTCCACGAGAAAAGTCTAAATCATTTCGTTGGTATTGGATATGTAAAAGTTTTTTAATAAGTAAATCCCGTTCCATTTCCTGACCACGTTTTAAGATAATCCTAGATTCAGTATAATCCTCTGGCGAACCAAGACCATAAATACAAGACACGGAGCTAACAATGATTACATCCTCTCGCTCAAGCAACGACGATGTAGCGCGTAATCGTAATTTGTCTATTTCTTCATTTATGGAAGAATCTTTTTCGATAAATGTATCCGAAGAAGGAACATAAGCTTCTGGTTGGTAATAATCATAATAAGATACAAAATACTCAACTGCATTGTTTGGAAAAAATTCTTTGAACTCACGATAGAGTTGTGCGGCTAATGTTTTATTATGCGATAAAACAAGTGTAGGTTTCTTTAGATTTTGAATGACTTCTGCCATCGTAAATGTTTTCCCAGAGCCGGTAACTCCTACAAGGGTTACTTTGTCTTTGCCTTTCAGGAAAGAATTTGTAATTTTTTGGATTGCTTTTACTTGATCGCCGGCGGCTTTATAAGGTGTTACTAATTCAAATTCAGGCATTTAACTCAATTTTTTTTCGGCGTATAAATGGGCTTGTTTTTTGTCGTCTATGATCTGGAGTTCTAAATGGTTAAACAACTTTTGCATAACCATGATTCCCCGCATGAGAGTTGTGTTAGATGAATATTTGCCTCTCTCAATTTCATTGGATAAATCAAACTCTTTGATATTATTAATAATATTTAACTTCATTGTGCGGCTACTATCGATTAGGTAATCAATATGAACCATGTTCCCGTCACCATACTTAACTGCATTCTCGATAGCTTCAATCGTTGCGATAGAAATATCCATCACGTCTTCTTCGCTTACATAATTGTATTCTAAGAAGTATTCTTGCCTGCTGCGAACATACTGGATAGGAGAAAACTTTGCTTCTCCATACAAGGAATAACTGTCGGATAAAAAATCGACTCTTCTAGGTAAAGCTGTAGGTGCTATACAATATTCTGATTTATCAAACCTACCTTCTACCGCATAACCTTTTGCTTTTAAGGAATCTAAAATAGCTTTCACACGCTCTTTGTCAGCTTCTAATTCTTCGTTATATTTCAATAAACCTTCCATTGAAATCCAAGAGCAATAGTCCTTAACGGTACCAGTTAGTCCGTCGGCAAGAATGTCGACTAAAAGTTTCTCTAAAAGTATATCTGTGATTTCTGCGGGCATGGTTGGTTTACAAGAATGTAATCTATTTTAATTGTGTAAAGTTTTTATTTTCAACTTTATTTTTTAAACTCTAAATTCAACTGTCTAACTGCTTCATAAGCAACAATTGCGGCAGCATTACTTAAATTTATACTTCGACATTCTTCGGTCATTGGGATATAAATTTGATTCTTAGCAGGAATAGAATTTCTAATATTTTCCGGTAGCCCACTTGTTTCACGTCCAAATACAAAATAGTCGGCATCTCTATAGATTTGATCTGAATATTTGGCTTTTCCAAATTTCGTAACTAGGAAAATACGACTTATATCCGTAACAGTTCCTACAAACTCCTCCCAATCTTTGTGTTGGAACAAATTTAAATGCTCCCAATAATCAAGACCCGCTCGCCGGACTGACTTTTCTGACATATCAAAAGAAGGAGTTCCTACAATATGTAGATTTGCTCGAATTCCCACACATAGGCGGGCAATATTACCCGTATTAGGTGGAATCTCAGGACGATAAAGGGCAATGTTTAACATTTAAAAGATTACCACCGATGAACACTGATGGACACCGATAACAAAACGATTTTAATTTGATTCAGTATATTTTTAATAGTTTCATAGTGCGTGTCGTTTAATCGCATGTTTTTTAACTCCATAGCCAAAATAAAACCACCGTATCTTTCATCGTTCTTTCATCGTTCTTTCATCGTTCTTTTATCGGTGTTCATCGGTGATAATCAGTTTCTTATAGCAATCATTTTTTCAAAGACTTCTTTAATAGAAGTCCGAAGCTTGACTCACTGGAAGTTTTGTTCTCAGAGACGTAACTTTCGTAGTCCATTCTGTCCTTTGCATCTTTTGCCTTTAAAACGGAAACAGCAATTTGTTTTTTGGAAGGATTCACTTCTGTTACAAATACATCTAACTCGTCACCAGGTTTGAAGTGATTCGAAAGAGCAGTTCTCGGTGGATAACCGGTCTCTTTGTTAGGAACTAACGCATGAAAGTGATCGTTCAGTTTTACAAAAATTCCAAATGTCTTGAGAGACTCTACGGTTGCTTTCACGATATCCCCTTCTTTAAAAGGAACGTTAGTCGCCCAAGGGTCATTGGAAGAATCCTTTAGAGAAATGGAAACCTTGTTTTCTTTCCAGTCCATGCTTAGAATTTTTCCTCGAACAGTCCCGCCTACTTGGAACTCTTTGTTTAAGTCTACGTTCTTCTTGAAACTAGCTTCACTGGCAGGAACTAACGCATCAATTCCATTCATATCCACGATGAGTCCGAAATTATGAATGGATTTTATTTTGCAGGTTACGTACGATCCTTCTTTTAATTCCCCTTTTAAGATTTCTCGTTTTAATTCTCTTTCTTTATCTGAAATCTTTTTTTGAGAAAGTACGATTCTTTTATTTTTCATCGAAAGATCATTCACTATGAACTTGAATTTTTTGCCTTGGACACCCTGATTTTTTAGTTCCGAATCCATCTGAGAAAAAGGACAAAATCCTGTGTAATCTCCAAGCTTAACTTCAAAACCGGCAGCGGTTTCTTGTCCCACCTGACCTAACACTGGAATCTCATTTTCCTGAGCGATTTCTAAATTCTCAAGTGTAATATCATCTCCTGTTAATGCAGTGGTGAAGTAATAATCTCCGTGATTTTCTCTGAGGAAATACACAGAGTAGGAGTTACCGGGTGTTAGCCCGGCTCCCTCATCTAAAAATTCTGCATTGGAAATGATTCCCCTGATATTGTCCTCTTCCGTTTGGATAAAAGTGTAATCACTCTTAACCGTTGACACACGAGCATTGTATTTGGCTCCTGGTTCGAGACTTTTTCTCTTTTTGAAACTTTCTTCGAGTAATGCCGCAAAATCATTCTTATTCGCCATAACCTACGTCTTATCCTATTATTTTTGTTGTGCTAATTGTTGTAATTCTTGAATTCTTTTGTTTTTATCTTCACTTTCCCATACCTTTTTGCTAAAGCTGGAAGCTGTGTATGCTTTCGTTTTGTATTCATCCGTAAATGGAATGATTAATTCTTTGTCCGGTTCGGTTGTTTTAGCCGCTTGAATTTTTTTCAAACCCTCTTCCCCTTCATCAAACCATTTTGGGTCAATTGGTAAATTTACTCTATAACCTCGAACGTTAGTCATTATGTATGGTCCATCATAACCTTTATCTTTCAAAATTTTTCCAAAAAATAAAAATTCCACTTCGTTAGTTCCTTGTTTTAAAGGACCATCAAACGTTGCATAAGCTAAATAATTTCCTTCTTTTTCTTCTTTCAAGTTTGCCTCTAAGCGATAATTTCCTGCTTTATACACAATAACAGTTGCATGGATTACAAGCGAGCCATCTACCTGGCTATCACGAAATGTATTTCCAACTTCTGCTGGTTTATTCGGAGAAGAAAAAAAGCTTGCTGTTAGTTTTGCTTTTTTATCTTTCGCATAAGTGATATTAGTCTCTAAAGACATTTGCCCCCAATCTGCTTTCAAAGGTCTCCAACGGAAAGTAATGATTCCATCTTTTGCTACTGCATCTCCATCTCTTCCATCATCATTAAAGTCTGCGCTATGAGTTGGTGTTTTTTGGTCTTCGAATTCCTTAAATACGGTTGCATTTACTACATTTACTTTTATAAGTTCACTGGAGGAATCTCTACATTCAAGAGTTATCAGCATATCACTATTAGCCCCTATCACTGCCCATGTTTTAGGTTGCAAGTGACATCTGTATCCATTCCCTTCTTTATCAGTTGGTGAATCTACCAGAGTAAGCGCATTAATTGCTATAGTAAACGGATGTACAATATCATCATGAAGGGAAGAAATTGGTCTAGAGTGAGGAGGATACTGTGCCCATTCATTGTATTGCTCTAGCAGAAACTCAGGAGTAACCCCATCATCAACTTTTCCATTACCATTTTCCGAAGTTGTAGTGGTTTTGTCTTCAAAGTTATCCGCTCCTTTTTTTGTTGGGTCATCCGTTTGAGACATTGGATCTCCCGACTTTCCTTTGGGACCTTTTTTTCCAGCTCCGAAAACAAAATACAAACCAATCGCCACAACCAGTAGCCCAATAGCGCCATAAATAATATTTTTATTCATACTTCCATCCTCATAATTTATCTTTTTGTAACTACATCAGCATTATGCCACTAGAGTTTGATTAAATACCTAATTTATTTTCGCTTTAAAAATTAATTTTTGAATCAATATTGAATTTTGCAACTGTGGCATTTTTTGCCCTGTAGTATTTTTTAAAGATAAATTTTTATCTGTATATCCTACAAATCTTTTTTATTTTTTTAATTGATTTACTGAATTGAATTACTCATACTTGGAAATAACGAGTTTCAAAAAAAAGAAATTCAAAACAGGAGAAAAAATATGTTTAAATCGAAAATGAATCTTTTAGTTGTAGCTGCCTCTTTGGTATTGTCAGCTTCTTTGTCTGCGGGAACAATCACTGTTTTCGTGCATGGGAAATCTGGTTCTAATCACAACGGAACAGGTACAACTGATGTAAATAGTTACTGGGGTTCTAGTGCTAATACTGTAGGTGGAACAAAGTATTTCGTGGGTTATGATGGAACAACAGATCCAAGAACTTACGGAACATCAAGAGCTCAAACCAATCTTACAACTGTGTTAACTCAAAGATGTAAGGGTGTTGATACTTGTAAAATCGTTTGCCACAGTGCTGGTTGTTATGCAACTGAATACTGGTTATCTAACTTAGGTGGAACTGCTTCTAGCAAAGGTTTCAAAATTTCCGTTGTAACAGCGTTAGCTGCTGCATCAGGTGGTTCTGAATTAGCCTCTGCTTTGAACGGTATTACTTTTGGATTTGCAGGAAATGCTATGGACAAAGCTCTGATTGTAGGAACAGCTAGATCTTCTTTTAACCATAACAATACTGCTGGAGTTACAGTTGCTCACGTTCCTGGATACAAAGGAATGTTTGGCGCTTCTGCAATTCTTCCAGGCGAAGATGACTATGCTGTTGCTTACCATTCTTCTTGCGGTTACTCAACTGTAGGCGGATTGTCAAAATGTCAAAGCTCTCTTACTCAATCTGAGGGAATATGGCCTTTCAATTCTAACAAAACCTACTATCAGTATTCTGGTCACGTAAGAGCAGGTTCTGTTCCAGTTGCTGGTCTCTACGAAGATCATGGTCAAATCAAAACAAGCGGTTGGAGATAGAATACAGTAAATTAAATTTACATTTTTAAATTGTAGAGACATGTTTCAAATTTAAACAAAAAATTTAGACAGATTTGAAACCTGTCTCTACTAGTGAATCCTTTTTTCAATTTCAAAAATCATTAGCCTATTTTTTTATCGAACAAAGTAGTTGCAATCTGCAACTCGTAAATACGGCTAATCTTAATAAGCCTCATTTTTTATTTTACTGAATTTTTTATTCAGAATTTTTCCTCTAAATTATTTTTTGATTGCTAGTTAGAAATCATTTTTCTAGGATTGGAATTAACGGGTTTCGAGAATCGAAATCTTAAATGGAGAAAAAAAATATGCTTAAATCAAAAATCAATCTTTTAGTTGTAGCTGCGACCGTGTTATTGTCAGCTTCTTTATCTGCGGGAACAATCACTGTTTTCGTTCATGGAAAATCTGGTTCCAATCACAACGGAACATCTACAACTGATGTCAACAACTATTGGGGAACAAGTACTAGCACAGTATCTGGAACAAAGTATTTCGTAGGTTATGATGGAACAACAGATCCAAGAACTTACGGAACTGCAAGAGCTCAAACAAACCTTACAACTGTTTTAACAAATAGATGTAAAGGTCTTGATACTTGCAAAATTGTTTGTCACAGTGCTGGTTGCTATGCAACTGAATACTGGTTATCGAACTTGGGTGGAACTGCTTCTAGCAAAGGTTTCAAAATCTCTGGCGTAACAGCGTTAGCTGCTGCATCTGGTGGTTCTGAATTAGCAAATTCGCTAAATGCAATTACATTTGGTTATTCTGGAAATGCTATGGATAAAGCTCTCATTGTAAACACAGCGAGATCTTCTTTTAACCATAACAATACTGCTGGAGTTACAGTTGCTCACGTTCCTGGTTACAAAGGAATGGCTGGTGCTTCTGCAATTCTTCCAGGAGAAGATGACTATGCTGTTGCTTACCACTCTTCTTGCGGTTACTCTACAGTAGGCGGATTGTCAAAATGTCAAAGTTCTATCACTCAATCTGAAGGAATTTGGCCTTTCAATTCTAATGTTACTTACTACCAGTATTCTGGTCACGTAAGAGCAGGGTCTGTGCCTGTTGCTGGTCTCTACGAAGATCATGGTCAAATCAAAACCAGTGGTTGGAGATAGTTTAAAAACAAATTTGTAATGTAGAGACAGGTGTAAATCTGTCTCTACTAAAATCTCACCTATTCAAAAAAATTTTTCATTCTGTAGATTTCCTTCATCCTGCACGAATAGTCTTCTAAAAAAAAGATTTGCAATCTGCAAATTCTACCTGCGAATACTCAGGATAACCCGCAACAAAACCAATCAGGTAACTTTAACAAAAAATTTTTTTATTTGTAAATCCTTTTTAAATCGTATATAATTTTGTTTATCGAAAAAAAATCAGAAAATTAAGAGGAGAAATAATTTATGCTTAAATCAAAAATCAATCTTTTAGTTGTAACTGCAACTGTTTTACTGTCAGCTTCTTTGTCGGCGGGAACAATCACTGTTTTCGTTCATGGAAAATCTAGCTCTAATCACAACGGAACGGGTACAACTGATGTAAATAATTATTGGGGTGCGAGCGCAAATGCTGTATCTGGAGTAAAATACTTTGTCGGCTATGACGGAACAACCGATCCAAGAACTTACGGAACTGCAAGAGCTCAAACAAACCTTACAACCGTTTTAGTAAATCAGTGTAAGGGACTAGATACTTGTAAAATTGTTTGTCATAGTGCTGGTTGTTATGCAACTGAATACTGGTTATCTAACTTAGGTGGAACTGCTTCTAGCAAAGGTTTCAAAATCTCCGGCGTAACAGCATTAGCCGCAGCATCTGGTGGATCTGAATTAGCTTCTGCTTTGAATGGTATTACATTCGGTTATGGTGGAAATGCAATGGACAATGCTTTAATTGTCGGAAATGCAAGATCTTCTTTTAACCATAACAATACTGCTGGAATTACAGTAGCGCATGTTCCTGGCTATAAAGGAATGATTGGTGCTTCCGTAATTCTTCCAGGGGAAGATGACTACGCTGTTGCTTACCACTCTTCTTGCGGTTACTCTACAGTAGGCGGTCTTTCTAAATGCCAAAGTTCTTTAGTTCAATATGAAGGTATATGGCCATTTGGCGGAAATGTTACTTACACTCAATACATCGGGCATATAAGAGCACCGTCCGTTGCTGTGGAAGGACTTTACAAAGACCATAGCGAGATTACTTACGAAGGTTGGAGATAATTTAAAAAATTTAGAGCGTAGAGGTATACGTGCCTCTACTCGCTCGAAATTATATTCATGCCGAAAAGCTTATTGCCTGGGAAGTCTTGAGTTCTTACACGCGAGACATTTTTGAATATAAAGATTCCGTAAATTAAATCCCATCTTTTAAAAATCTGTTTACTCAGATAAATATTAATTTACTTTGAATAAATGAAATGGATAAGACTGGTTTGCCTCATATTGTTTTTTATAGGAAATTGCGCTGTACCAAAGAAAGAATTGAAAACAGGTTTGGGATCTAACCCAAGTGATTGGAGTGATATAGTTCGCTGTATTCGAGAGAGCTCGCGTTAGCGATTGAGAAACGCGAGAGATGCAGATTGTAGGGACTTGATTAATCAAGTCCCTACAATCTGCATCTCTCGCGCATTATATTTATTTTCCGGAAGCTGCTTCTTTAGTTACGTAAGCTGCGATTTCGTTCTTTTGGATTTGAGTAGTTCCTTCAAAGATACAAAGAATCTTAGCATCACGCATTAGCTTTTCAACTGGGTATTCTTTTGTATATCCATAACCGCCGTAGATTTGCACTGCGTCTAACGCACATTTCATTGCTCCTTCAGAGGTAAATGCTTTAGCGATAGCGGAGTATTTTGCTAGGTTAGGATCGTTTGCGTCAGACATACGAGCGGCACGGTAAGTAATCTCACGACCAACTTCTACCGTGATAGACATGTCGGCTAACATATGTTGGACTGCTTGGAAAGTTCCAATTTTTTGACCAAATTGTTCTCTTTCTCTTGCGTATTTTGCAGCGTAATCAAGTGCAGCCTGACCAACACCAACTCCCATTGCGGCAACGTAAGGACGAGAAGCGTTTAATGTGAGTAATGCGTAAACAAATCCCATGTTCTCACGACCGATTAAATTCTCTGCTGGAACTTCACAGTCTTCAAAAATGATTTGTCTTGTATCAGATGCGCGGATACCGAGTTTGTCTTCTTTTTTTCCTACGATAAGACCTGGAGAGTTACGAGGAACATAGAAGCAGCTAACACCACGAGTTCCACGATTTTTGTCTGTGTAGGCAAATACGGTATATGCGTCAGCACTTCCACCACCGGTAATCCATTGTTTTGCCCCGTTGATGATGTATTTGTCGCCCTTCTTTTCTGCTTTTGTGCTCATACCCGGAACGTCAGAACCAGCGCCCGGTTCAGAAAGACAAAATGCGATTCCATGTTCACCAGCAATCACTGGTTCGAGCCATTTTTTCTTTTGTGCATCGGTTCCACCTTTTAGAATTGGAAGTTGTCCAAGACCGGTGTAACCAAAACAAAGTGCGATACCTAGACAACCGCGACTCATTTCTTCCGTAATAAGACACTGTTCTACAGAGCCATATCCCATTCCACCAAATTCTTCGGGAATCGTAAGACCATTGATGCCAAGTTCTTTACGCATTCTGGTAATGAGTTCTTTAGGATGTTCATTTTTTTCATCGTAGATATGTGCGACAGGTGTAATTTCTTTTCTTGTGAAATCTCTCACTAAATCTCTAATTTGAATTTGATCTTCTGTAAAAGCTTGATACATAATTTTGTTCCCTTGTAATTGGTAGTTTTATTATAGTTTTTGTAAATCCGACCTTTTGGTCATAAACTTTTCCTATTATTTTGCATTATGATTTTAAATCAAACTTATTATTTCCTATCTTAGACAGAGTGGTTCAAAAATAGAATGATTATTGTCAGAGTTTACAATGTAAACTTCGGGTTGCGGTTTGCAATTTTGGGGTTTTTAAAAGATTACCACCGATGAACACCGAAGTCACCGATAGGGATGTTCCTGTAGATTACGATATATACGTCACCTACAGCAAACGGCATTTATATCGTTCAATAAAATCAATTTCCCTTTTTGCAAATTTGATACTACCTACCATATACTTCTTTCCAAAAAGTTCCGTTAGGAGTTTTTTTATCTCCTTCTTTGGAATATTCCATCTTTAATCCATTCACATAGTACATATCAATCTCGCCTTTGTTCTTAGCATTTACCTTTCCGCGAAACTCACAGTCGAAGAAATCCTTCACGAGAGCGTATGTCGCACCACTTATATTAATCTTACCTGGCGTGCCGCTAGATTCCATTCTACTTGCAGTATTCACAGTATCACCCCAAACATCATAGGCAAATTTCTTTTCTCCAATCACACCGGCAACCAGTGATCCACTGTGAATACCCAGACGTAACTCCCAATAAGACTGACCTGCTATTTCTTTTAGTTCTTTCATTTGTCTCATGATGGATTGAATCTCTAGAGCAGCAAGAACGCAGTCTACAGCATGGGTAGTATTTTTTCTTGGAATCCCGCCAGCGCACATATAGCTATCGCCTATCGTTTTTAATTTTTCCAAACCGTAACGTTCCATGAGAGAATCAAAATACGAAAAACATTGATCCAATTCTTGCACCAATTTTTGTGGCGGTAAAGTTTCTGCAATAGTCGTAAATCCCTTGAAATCAGTAAATAATACAGATACAGACTCAAAAAAAACAGGCTCGGAAACACCTTTTTCTTTTAGTTCCTCTGCGACATCTTTAGGGAGGATATTCAGGAGTAGCTTTTCGGATTTACTTCTTTCTGTTTCAGCTTCTCTATGAGAAATGACCGCAATTTCTTTCGCCTCTTCTACTTTTTTCAAAAGTTTGGCGTTAAAAATAGAGCCTGCAATTAAATCAGAAAATCGTTCTAGTTTTAAAAGAATTTCTTCTGTCACAGGACTTTCCTTTAGAGCGGAATGCAAAAATAAAATTCCAATCAATTCATCATAAATTACAAGAGGTAGTAATAAAAGATAATCAAACCTCCCGTTCTCTATCCAATCTTTTGCTATGATGTCATCTTCGGTAATATTTTCCTTTCTAACAAATACTAGCTTTTTGGTTTCAAAGACTTCAGCGAATACTCCCGATAAGTCTCTATACAGTATTTTCTGATTCATAAAGTAATCTCTTTCGTCAGTTGTATTTCGGGAAGACGTATAAGAAAAGGTTACTAATTGTTGTTCGCTATCATCTTTTATTTGCAAACAAAAATCATTGAACTTATATTCTGTCTCTAAATAATACATTAAAAAGGACATAATGTCCGTTAGACTCGAAACAGAATTTATATTTTTCATGAGTTCGTTTAGCTTTTCGGTTTCTTCTTTTTGTTTTTCTATTTCATGCGTTCTATCTTTTACTTTTTCTTCTAGACCTTCTGAAAATATTTTTAGTTCTTCCGCTAATTTTTCCGATTCCGTAAATGCTCCAGCAAATTTTTTAGAAAGTACTGTTGCTTGGAAGATGATGAAGGTTAAAAGTCCATAACTTGTCATATAAGGATTAAATAAAATTCCCATAGTTCTTAAAATATCATTAGTTATTGCAAAACCAAATAATGTAAATCCAACTAGGAATAATTTTGCTCCCAATTGTTTATGCAAAACTGCAGAAATCAAAACTTTAATGGCATAAAGAAATTCTAATAGAATAGTAATTTGGACTAATGTTAATACTCTGGTATAAAGATTGATTGGAAAAAAAATGACAAATAGAGAACAAGGCAATAAAATAATTGCAAAGCCTACAAACCATCTTTTAGAAAATTCTTCTGGAAATAAAGATCGAAGAAATTGAATAAATATAAAGCTAGCATAATAAAAACTGAGAAATTCTAATTTATGTACTATTAAAAATGGAAAGAAAGGAAATACATCTAAAATCATTCTCTCATTGAAACATATGGTTCTTAACCCAATAAGAATACAGAAAATACCAAAATAGAGAGCAGACATATCTTTTCGTCTATTCAAATACAATCCAAAATGGTACCATCCCATGATGAAAAGGGAGCTAAATAAAATAAGATCCATTACAAATTTTTGTTTTGCATTTTGTTCTAACTGAACAGAAACACCAATTTTTATAATATCCCAAAGCCCAGATTTAAAATGATGATAATTGGATACTTGGATTATAATTTCAATTTCGCGGGAGGGGGGGGGATTTACCTCATTATTTAAAAACGAATCAATCGAAAATGTTCGATATTGCAGAAAAGGTTCCGATTCTTCTTTGGATTTCCCAACCTTTCCATTTACTGATGCTAATTTTCCATTGATATACATTGCGTATGCCGTTGCCGCATTCGTCATGGCGATGGACATTGGGATTTGTCGTTGTAGGGACAGGTCGCGACCTGTCCCTACAACAACGGGCAATAAAATCTGCAGACGATAGGTGGCATATCCATACGCCGGATAACCTTCATTTTGCCATTGCGATGGAACGGGGATGTATTTGGTATTGTCGTTATTGCCGATGGGTTGCAACCCATCGGCAATAACAAGTTCATTCCAATAAAATTCCCATTCTCCATCGAGATTTATAACACCATCCTTTTCAAAATCCCATTGAGATAAATCCAATATGCCCTTAACCGCTTTTGGAATATTTTTTTGCGGCTTTTCCGACTTACAAAAACCTAGAAATAAAAATATTAAACCTAGAATTAACAGTCGGATTGGATAATTCATAATTGCCTCTCAAAAATTCCAATAGAATTAAATTTATAATAGGGAAGTGTCAAGATGTTTTTGTTGGTGTTCAATGCTGTCAAGTTAAGAGAACTCTCAAAGATTACCACCCGCCAAGGCTATGGACACCGATAAAAGAACGATGAAAAATAACATGGATTCAAACCAAACCACGAATATTCAAGAATTATCGTATCTTCTATCGGTGCCCTCGGTGTTTATTCCACCCTTCGCTCCAAGCATTCGCGACCAACGCCTTCGCATGGTAATCTTTAAAAATACATTAAGTATTTTAATTGACATTTCCATATATTCAAATACATAATGAATTTATGTATTCAGATATGCAAAGACGAGAATTATTTCACTTCGTTTTTCTGGAAAGATTTCTGAAAATAACTGATCCTGAACTTTATTCAGTAAAAGGTGGGGTGAATCTACGTTTCTTTCTAAAGAGTCCGAGGTATTCGGAAGATATGGACTTAGATGTATTTGGTGGTGGAGTAGAAACTTTAAAAAAGAACGGGTACAAAATTTTAGAAGATGTTTCGTTTCATAAGTATCTTACGGCTTACGGAATTACTGGAATTGAAATAGGAGACAAGGACAAAGCTAAGCATACTGATACAGTGCAAAGATTTAAAGTAAATTTGAAAACTGTCTCAGGAGTAAAACTTCCAACTAAAGTAGAATTTTCCAGAAGAAAGTCAGAAAAGAATTTAGTAAAAATGGAAAAGGTTGATTCTGAAATTGCAAAAGTTTACAACAAATTAGGTTTTCTTTGTCCGCATTATCCGGTAGATGCCGCTGTGATTCAAAAGATTCAGGCTCTTGCAGGTAGATCGGAAACACAAGCACGGGATTTATTTGACTTAAATATTTTACAATCAGAGAATCAATTGAACCAGAGGTTTATTCATAGTAACCTCAAATCGGAATTATTAAATACGGCAATTCAAAAAGCGGAAAGTATTTCGTATGAAGATTTTAAAGGACAAGTATTTGAATACATTTTAGAAGAAAAAAGAGATTTGTATTCTGGGAAAAAGAATTGGGAAAAATTGCGAACTAGAACTTTAGGAGCACTCTATGAATTTACATAAATATTCAGTATTACAATCAAGTCCTATTTTTACGACGCGGGATTTTGCAATTCAAACTAATACTTCTATAAGTGCATCTGCAAGGTTATTAAATAGAATTGCAAAAAAAGAGGAAATCAATCCTGTTGTTCGCGGCTTATGGACATTTACCCAAAACCAAGAAGTCCATCCTTTCTCTCTCACTCCTTATCTTTTAGGAAATGAACATGGGTATATATCGCTATTAACCGCTCTTCATATTCATGGAATTCTTTCCCAAATCCCAACTCGAACGCAAGTTGTGACAACCGCTCATTCTAGAGTTGTAAAAACTAAACTCGGAGTATTTGAATTTTTCCAAATGAAACCGGAGATGATGTTAGAAGGTGTTGTCTGGTCGGATACCAAACTTCCATTTCGAATGGCTACACCCGAGAAGGCGCTCTTAGATGTTTTCTATCTGAGCACTCGAAAGGGGAAACGTTTTTCATCACTCCCAGAATTAGATTTGAAAGAAACTGGATTCAAGAAAAAAGTATTTCTAAGATTACTGAAAAATCAAAATTTTCCAATTCCTATTCACCGAGCGATAACAGAAAGATTTGAAAAGATTTATCATCTAGGCTAATTATTAATTGCCGTAAACTCAACAAGTTTTTCATCACCTGAGTCAAACGAATCTTATTTTTTTCGCCCCAAATGAATTTTATTCTAGTCAAGGTTGAGCAACGCAGTTCCTACCACCACCAAATTACGACTACGAGTTCCCTCTCATTTCGGCTGGTTTTACAGGATTTTGCACGAAGTTATCACGTCAGAGTCTAGGCATAGACCTAAAATTTCATTACCCTAACAAAATCCAATTGCAATATAACAAAGCCATTTAGTCGAGCTATACAGAGAATTAAATCAAATAAAAAAATATCGCAACATAATGGCATATACTAGCAAATAAAACGAAAAAATGCCAGATCTCATGGTTACGGCGCATACTATCTTTCAAATAGAAAAATGCGCCAACTGTGTATAATACGCCACCGGCAAAAATCCAATAGAATCCGTCACGAGGAAATTTTTCATACAACTCAGTTATATCAAGTAAGATTGTCCAACCGGCTAATACGTAGAAGGCTGTACTAATCCTGTCAGATTTCCCCGTCCAGACAGTTTTAAAAATAGTTCCGACAAGCGCAATTCCCCAGACAAGCCCAAAGATAATCCAACCCATCTTACCACGTAACGTCACAAGAGTAATCGGAGTATACGTTCCGGCTATTAGGATGTATATCGCAATATGATCGAAGATTTGAAAAACCGTTTTCGCTCGCCCTTTAAAACTATGATAGAGAGTAGAAAATAAATACATAAAGAAAAGCGAAAACCCATAAATCGTACAACCCACAATCTTCCACGGGTCTCCAGTCAAGCTAGAAAATATGATAAGTAATATCCATCCGACTAAACTTAAACTTGCTCCCACCAAATGTGATATTGAATTGATTTTCTCACCCTTATACATAACCTGCTCCCTTTCTCATGAACGTATTTTTGACTTTTAAGTTTTGGTTTTTGTCGTCAAGTGATTTTAATTTTGTTGGGAGATTGAGAAGAAGGGAGCACGGTCACTAGTGATAGCAAATGATTTTAATTATTGAATCAAAAAGATTAAAATATTCTTCAATAACTTAACTTGAACTCCTACCAAGTTTTACCACTTCATTCACAAAATCTTCTTTTGCCATGTGATAAAATAATGGGTCATCATAATCTACTAGGTATCTCTTTTTTTGTTCGTACATTTTTGCGATGTCAGGATTATTTTGTAACATCAGCTTAAATATGATTTGTTCGACCAATCGTTTAGAATCATAGGGCATTATATGTAAGTGAAATTTATATCTTTTATATTTCTTAAATAAAATCCATT
>JAGOHK010000190.1 GCA_017996175.1 Leptospiraceae bacterium | reverse complement strand
CAATATTTTTCCACAAAAGAAAAGCTTATTTAGGAGAATCAGAAATCCATTTACTCGGCAAAAAACCAAGAATAGGAGAACGATTGGAAGCGGACTTTGAGATTAAGCCCGCAAGAAATTCTAAGGAGAGTCTAACAAAAAAAATACTAAGTAAAGGATTAACGATAGTATCCACACTTCCAAATATTCACACAAACGCATGTCATTACCAAGTTTTAGATTTGGAGAATCTAACTAAGAAATTAATTCCAGAGGCAAAGATATTTCATATTGCTTCGGATGCCAAGTCGCATTGGAAGGAGGTAGATGAAATTCATCCAGATTTAAAAGCTTATGGTTTTTCTTTGTATGAGTCTGAACTAAAAGATCGAGAATACTTTGCAAGTGCATTCGGAGTCGGAGTAGAGGGTAATGCTCGTATTGCGCATGGTCTTTTTGGACTTTACGAAGGAGTTTTTTGTGCTGCGTATATACCAATGCAGCAAATGGGAAATCCAGACATTCATTATTTTTTAACTCAATTTTTAAAAAACTTAAAAGTTACCAAAGCATCGAAAAGAAGAGTAGGAAATAAGAATGGAATTTGAATCTTATTTTTTAGCTCTCTCACTTGGAGTTTTACATGCCTTTGAGCCTGGACATGGTAAGACAGCAATCGCTATGTTTTCAGTTACGCAGAATATTAAAACTAAACATATTTTCTCCCTTGTGACCGGTATCTTTATTTCTCATTCCTTGATGTTAATTGGATTGGCTGTGCTTTTAAATACAGTTTTAAAAGGAATTGCAGAAGAGTTCGTTTTTGGTATAATCACATTGGTTGGTTCTGGAATTTTATTCTTTATTGGATATAACTTATTCCCAAAGAAAAATGAACATCCTGTTGAATGTAACTGTGGCTTACATAAGGTGAATAGAGCGGTTAATCAGAATAAGGTTCATAATTTTGTAAGAGGGAATGCTAATATTTTATCCGTTGAAATTCCAATTAAACCAGACATAGATCTAGATAAAAAAACAACTCGGCTTGCAGGATGGATTGGAATCTCTGGTGGACTTATTCCCTGTCCTACAGCAGTAGCTTCTTTCGTGGCATCTGGTGCAAGAGGAGATTTAATTGGTGGAATAATTAGTGTTATCCTCTTTAGTCTGGGTATTGTATTAGCATTACTCGGAATTATTATCTTCTCGAAATTTTGGGGAACCAAATTGATTCATAAATTTGAAGTCAAATCCGAGTATGGGTATCGACTTCAAATGGGAGCTTCTGTTCTTGTTATATTGGCAGGATTTTATTCTCTTATTTCGGTTGTTTCAAAAATTGTCTTTTCAGAGAGCTACCGATTTTTTTTATAAAGTAAAACTCCAAAACCAATAAAGTTTAAGAAAAAAAATTCGTGGGTTTTTAGTGATAATTAAATCGACTAACCAAACATGCACAAAAGAGAACCCTGCAAATATCTATTTAAGGCACCCATAATGAATCTAACAATTTTAAGAATTATGTTTAAGAAAAATTAGTTGAATAAATTTTATACAATAGAAGTCTTAGATTAAATATGAAATTAAAAAAAATAAAAAATGCTGATGTTCAAAAATTTCTAGAAGATACTATTTTAAAAGATAAAGAAAAAGGTGAAGTTATATTTCAACTTAGAGAAATTGTTTTTAAGATATTTCCAAATGTAACTGAAAGAATTATATACGGCGGAATTATGTTTTCTTTGGAAAAAGATTTTGGTGGAATTTTTGTAAGCAAAAAACATGTTTCCTTTGAATTTACAAACGGATATGAAATGAAAGACCCAAATCAATTTTTAGAAGGAACTGGTCAGTATCGCCGTCATCTTAAAATAAAATTACTTTCTGAGATTAAAGAAAAGACTGTAGATTTTTTTGTCAAACAAGTAGTGTAACCAATGTTTTAATTCATGATATGTATTCTATTTCTGTTTTTTATATTCACTGCTAATTTATAAACTCTGAGCACTATCGTATTTTTTTATAAAGTAAAACTCCAAATCCGAAAATGCTCATTAATACAACAATCGCACTCGAAGTCGGAAGATAGATTACCTCTGAGTTGTAATTGAATCCTTTTAATGAGAGAGCAAAACCGATTACGGTGGACAGAGAACTAAATATGATAGAAAATATAAATAGAAAGCGCATACTACGAGCAAAGAAAAGTCCTGTATAAACTGGAATGAGTAGATGTGCAATACTATAAAAGGATCCAAGTAAATTTACACTAATAGAAATTGCAACAGTCATTATGAAGTAAAAGCTAATCTCTGTTAGCTTTGGAGAAAGTTTTCTTACTATGAATTCATTTTCATCGAAGGATAGAAATAGAATTCTCTTATACATAAAAATAAAAAGTAATATACTAAATGTTAAAATTAGAATAAGGGTTGAATTCAAACGGACCTGTGAAGTGAGAATGTCTCCAAAGTAAGCAGCCATTAGATGATTTTTTACATTTCCCCCAAGATTTAAAAGTAATTGGGATAATGCGGTAAAGCTTACGAATACAATTCCAAGGATTGTATCACCGGAGGAGTCATTGTTTTTATAAAGCATAATGAGTGGAATCAAGAATAGACAGGATAGGAGTAAAATGAAAATATCCCCCTGTATTCCTAAAAATAAACTGACTGCGACTGATGAAGATACAACTTGAGAAAGAGTTACTCCAAAGAATGCCATTTTACGCAAAACAATGATTACCCCAAGGCAAGCTATAAGTCCGCCAATGATAGTTCCGAGTAAAATCTGAGGCAGAAAGAATTGAAAGGTAGTCCAAATTTCATTCATTTTTTAAACTCCTTGATATGCATACCGTCTACGGTAAACTTGCGATTAAATTCAGAGAGCCAATTTTTTTCTATATGGTGGGTGATGATAAAAATTGTTTTGTTTTTTTCTTTGATCTCTCGTTTTAAAATTTCGGTTACAATATTTTTTGAGTCCGAGTCAAGAGCATCAAGTGGCTCATCAAGGAAAATCAAATTAGCTTCTGAAAGAAGTGATCTTGCTATTAAAACTTTCTGTAACTGTCCACCGCTGCATTCTCTTACAAGTAAATTTAATATGGGTTCAATTCCCATTTTTTCTAGCAAGGAATTTTGTTCTTCTGTAAAATCTTTTTTTGGAAATAGCGTAAATTTTTCAGATAGTAATAGAACTTCTTTTACCGTTAAGGGATATTGAAACTGCATTTTTTTAAATTGAGGGACCATTGATATCTTTACATCAGAGGCTAATAAAAATTCTCCACAACATTTTGGAATGATTCCTGAGATTGTTCTGACAAATGTGCTTTTGCCGCTACCATTTGAACCAAGTAAACAGGCAAAATCACCTTTGTTTAATGTAAGATTTATTTCATTTAGAATCGGATAACGGGTGTCAAATCCGATACATAGATTTTTTGTTTCAAACGCATACGACATTTTTTATTTTTTCCCACCGACAGTCTTGGTTTTTTCTAGAGCATCTTTAATTTTTTTGAGACCTATGCGAATCGAGTCTTCGTAAGTTTTAATTTCAGGCAAAGCACCGACAGAAGTAGGCATGATGACTACTTGACTTCCCGGAACTTGGCTTGAAACATACTCCGCAAACTGAGGATTATTCACAGGTGAGATTAAAATTACCTTAATATTGTTTGCTTTCATATTTTTAATTACTTGTTCAAGGTAACGACTAGAAGGTGGAATTCCAGGTCTTTCTTCAAGAGTTAAATTGGCATTAAACTTAAATCGATTTGCAAGATACATAAATTCATCATGAAATACTGCAACCTTAGATCCGAAATAAGGCTGAAATGTTTTCATTTCTTCTTTGGTAAGTTTCACAAGTCTCTCTCTAAATTCTTCATAGTTTTGTTGGTAAAAATCATTATTTTCAGGATCAACTCTCTGCAGTGCCGACATAATGTTGTTAGCCACTTGAATTGCATTGACCGGATCAGAAATATAATGTGGATTTCCAAAAATATGCATATCTCCCATTGATCTATCTACTTGAACTGTTGGTTTTCCTAATATGTTTATTCCAACAGAACCATCGCAAAAACCATTTTGTCCTTTTTGGATTTTTATATTTCTGGATTGTTGCAAAAGAAGTGGAGCCCAACCTATTTCTAAATCAAGACCTACTTGGCAAAATATATGAGCTTCACTTAGTTTAACTAGAAAGTCTGGTCTTGTCATTACATAATGAGGATCATCAAAGCCGCGAATCATAGACTCTACTTTTATTTTATCTTTCCCAACTTGCTCAGCGATATAGCGAAGATCTGTAACAGTTGTAATCACATTAGTCTCAGCGTTTAGAGAGAATGTGGCTAATAGAGAGTAAACGGAAACGATTTTTAAAAATTTTGTTATCATATACTTATTTGTCCTGTTGATTTTATTAATATACATGGGGTGGATGTGAGCCTAGTATGAATACACATTGAATATAGAATTGATAGCTTACAACGGTAGGAGAAGTTTTATTTGCTCCCTGATTTTCATAGAAGTCTTTTAGTTGATCTTCTATAGGTCTAAAATCAATTTTATTTGATTCTATCGTGAAGTCTTTCGTAAAACGTCTTTCGAAGGAAGCCCTGATATACGAAAATTCAGATGGTTTATATGTTATTTGTGGTGTATAGGCTATCTCTGAGTTAGGCGCTTTGTATCCATACTTATCTCTAAGACTCGTAACAGAGAAATAATCATAACGAAAACCTACATGCCATTGTTGATGATACTGATAATCGGCAAATGCATAGTATCCGTATTGCCTGTCCATCTCAGGCTTATTATTCTTTAAGATATCATATGGAAATTCAGTTTCTCTTAGCCATAACTCCGCCATGAACATAAAGGAACGGAGAAAAGAGCGATTCCATTTGAATACAATATCTACTCCATACTGGTTTCTGACTGTTTTTGTATTTTGGTCTGGCTCATAACGTATTCCGGTGAAGCCAAATTGAGTCCCCCAGTTATTTCCAATGTAATAGAAATTTTTTAAATGTGCGTAAAACATTGGATTGTTCTTAGGTGGACCGTCAGTATGAGTATGTCCCCATATTCGACCGTTTGTTGCTCCCAAAACAAGTTCTTGATTTATTTTCATCCAGGGTAAAAGAATACTCAATTCAGCACCTGTATCTTGATTTGCTTCTTCTCCCATGAGCTTTCGGTGAACGATCGGAGCTTGCGTAAAGGGACGATCATGTCTGTGAATACGGTTAAGTCGCCCTTGGTCTAAAAACATTCTTCCAACTGTTGCAGAAACATTTTTGAAAAGAAACGGAAACTGTGCTTTGGCTTCATGAATCTCGAAAAAATATTTTCCACCTTCATTGTGAGCGGCTACTAGAAATGTGCCGCGCATTACTTGATCGACAGCAGCATTAAATCCAAATTCAGCTTCTCTTACATCGAAACTGTTTGCCGTTGTTTTCGGCTTGTTCTTATCCCAAGCGCCAACCATGTCTACAGATGCATTTATATCCATCATTAGATTTTGAGCGTTCTGATTAGATGTCTGTGGGTTTTGGACAGTTGGGGAATTCGTGTTTCTTGAGTTCTGAGATTTTTTTGACTGAGCTTTTTGTTGTCTCAATTCTCTTTCGAGTTGTTCTTCCCATTCTTCTGGATTATTCGCATTATCCGTTGCTGTTGCATCTTGTTGTCCTTTCTGCTTTTCACTATTCTTTTTTTGCGAATCTAAATCCTTTTCTAATTGTAATTCCCAATCTTCTTGCAGAGGAGAATCTGTATTATCTGCTTTTTTCTGTTTTTCTGCCAGTTGAGCTTCTAACTTGATAATTCTATCTAATAGTTTTTTATATTTTTCGTCCTCGATTGATGCATTTTCGTCTTGCTTCTTCTTATCACTTGTAAATCTATTTAGAGGAACTGTGAACATGGGGAAACTTTTTTTCCCACCATGTTGATTGAGGTCTTGGAGAAAGAGTTTCTCTACTTTTTCCTTATGGTTGGTGGAAAGTGCAATATCTTCTGAAAATATAGGATTTATTACATTTAACAGAATAAAAATAAATCCTCCGGCTAAGAAGGATTTACCATTACTGTTTCGCGCTATCTTATTCTTCACTTTAAAACTGTGGATTTAGTAGATTAGCTGCTACTCCAATTTTAGTTCTAACTGTAAAACTT
>JAGOHK010000189.1 GCA_017996175.1 Leptospiraceae bacterium | reverse complement strand
TCTAGTTTTAGCATTTCGGAGAATGAGAATGGATCACCAGTTAAAAATTGGGGAGAAAAATCCTCAATATAACGAACACGGCTTTCTTCTTTATTCCATGAACTTAAATCGAGATTGATTTTTGCGAATCCAGTTCCGTTTAACATGGGGACTACTGTGGAGTAAACGGCGGTTTCCTTCTGAGCACAAATTAGCATACAACCAACATTATCCTTTGTGAAGTTGGGCTTTACGCCATGACGCTCCAATGAAAATAAAAGTAGGGGAGTATAATAACCAATAGCCGTTGGGTGATTGGGAGTGATGATCGGATGACCTGTTGTTCCTGATGTGGAGTTTACAATCAGTCTGTCGAGGGATGCGCTAAGAGGAACTACTTTTTCCAAGTGTTTTGCAATGTCTTCTCGTTTCATACATTTGATTTTGGAAAATTCTTTTCGTATATCGAGTCCTCTTGTGTTTTCACGAAATAGAATTACATCGTCTTTGATTTGATCTATCCAGTTTAAAATTTCTTCCGGTATTTCTAGACTTCCTTTTTTTCGTTTGGTGTGAAGGTTTTCTTTAAATGAATCAATTAGGCGAACATCGTCTACATTAATTCTATCTCCACAAGTATAATTCCAAATAGGAGAATTTTCGTGTTCTCGTAGCTTTGTATAGAGTGCTAGGTGCTCATGTGTAAAGAGCGGTAAACGGGATGTAATTTCTTCTGGTATCATTCTCTGTTCCACTTGGAGGCGGCTTCTTCTGCTTCTTGTCTTGCAATCGCTTCTCTGAGTTCTTGAGCTCTTTTTTGAGCGGCTTTACTTTCCTCTATGACTCGCTTTCGTTCGATGGAGTTTACGCTCATTAGCCTGTCATTGGCATGGGCATCTGTTTCTCCGGAAGGTTTTAGGTTTAATTCTTTTAGGCAAAACCGAATTAGCTCCTCACGTCTTTCCGAATCCAATACAAATTGATTTGCTTCTACGATACTTGCTAGATCAGAAATTTTTTCTGTTAAAAGTTTTTTTACTTTTCTGCCATAAGTTCCAGCAGATAAAAACCAAGAATCATAGAATAAATAAGACGTAATTAATACTAGCTGTAGGTAATTTTGATTAGCTGGAGTGTAAGTGAAGCGAAAGGATTTATAAATTTCATTACCATCTGCTTCGAAACCCAAGGCAAAGAGTAAATCATTTATCACTGCGTCAGTATGAATTTGTCCCAAGTAAGTTTTTGGTGCTCCGTCTAAAACAGGAGGCAATAAAAACTCAGAGGGACAATTTTGCAGTCTTTGGAGGAGTTGGAATAAATCAGGTCCGTTGTCCATTTGCCTCTCCTGCGTATTGTTTTTTACTAAATTCTCTTGCAAACTTTACAAGTGCTTCCCAACTATTTACCGCATGAATTTCCCAGCCCTGTTTATTTGCGGCTACTAGCGATTTGTCTTTTTTCCAATCCCCATACAAATTCAAAACAAATGTTCCTCCAGCACCACAATTTTTCAAGCTCATTTCAGAAATGTCCCAGCCCGAATTTTTCTTTTCATCCTTGTCAAACATAGTAGTCACTCCTTCATCTGAGACAACTAGAATATGGACTTTTCTAGAATTAGGTTTGCGATTGGAATAAGTCTCGCGTAAAATATGAATTGGAAAAGCTGTTGCTCCTCCAATGAATCCGCAGACAATTTTGAGTAAATGTTTTTCATCTGAAATAAATCCATTGGTTGTAATGAATTGTTTTGCTCCACTCCAAAGAGTTGCCTGCACGCGCGAGCCAACACGTAGAGCGGATAACGTTATAATTGTTCCGGCGAGTGCGAGGTAAGAGACATTGTATCCAGGGTTTGGCATCGAGCCAGAGCAGTCAATGTAGATGTCTAAGTCCACGGGCTCTTTTTCTGGTAGCGAACCTTCCGCCAAACCATACGTTTGCTCAACAGTAGTAAAGCCTGGAATTACAACCGGACTTCTCATAGCAGTTTGAAACCAATCAATATTTTCAATGGGGGAGCTAATGTCCCATATATCCACACCTTCCATGAGCGGCTCTTTGGAAACTGGATTTTCTTTTGTAGGAAAAGGAATTAAGTGAGGAGTAGATCTTTCTTTGTAGTATTGAATTTTAATATCCTCATCACTCATATTCATCCCAAGTGCTTTTAGAATTTGCCCATATTCAAAAGGTTCTCTATGTTGCCCTTTAGCTCCACCTTGTTCGGAAGTCATCTCGGTTGGCTTACTAGTAGTATCCGCTTCATCTAGAGATGGGTGTTTTGCTCCAGTCAATTCTCCATCGTCTACTTCCGTTAATCCGCTCGGAAAACCAGCACCTGCTCCTGCCTCAGTTGCATCCGCCCATACACTCATGAGTTTTTTCATTTCATTTCCTTGATTCTCCATGAGATATGGAAGGCAGAGTGCTGCGAATCTTCCTGCACCATTTAGCCAGTCCTTGGAAAAGTTTCGAATGAGTCGATTTCCTAATTGTGCATCGCCTTCTAAGATTGAGTCCATTTCACCTTTTGCGAGGGTAGTCTTTGTTAGCCCCCAAAGGATTTCGTAAATTCTCATATAAAAAGTCCACATTTTATCGGTGGAATTTTGCCCTATTTTTTCATAGACTTTATCAATGTTAAGTCCATATTCTCGTTTTAATTTGTCGTTTATTAATAAATCCGAATATAGATTTGCGATAAATGCAGCATGGTGTTCATATCCAGGAAGTCCTCTGCGGATACGAGCGATTACTCTCCCGTGGTCGGTTAAGTCAGCCGGACAATAAACATGATGTCCGATTTCGTGGCACATGATTTCAAGCGGGTAATTCTCTAGTCCATTTTCGATGACCATTCGGAGGCTAATGACTACGGCATGATCGTCCAATCGAATCATCGCAAAACTAGCCGACAAATGCTCGTTAGTCTCTTCCTCTTTGGTAATACAAAACCTTGGCTCGGAAAGTTTTAAATACTTACTCCAAGTTTCAATCGCATCAGGCCATAACGCAAGCCACTTATCTCTTAGCTCCAGTGCGGATTTCTTTTTTGTTATTGGTTTATCTTTACTCATTGTATAGACCTTAAAAGAATACCACCGATGGACACCGATTAACACCGATAGCATTGCCAATCATCCCTCTTTTATCGGTGCTCTCGGTGTCCATCGGTGGTAATATCCTCATCCTAATCCTACTACGAATAGATGGTGAGAGTAGGGACTGGTGATACATATTGTGGTTGAGTTTGCCGCATAACTGGAATAATTCGCTAGTGGTTTGTATTCTAGTTCATCTGTTTTGTGTTTTACTTTTCCGTCCTTTGTGAAAATGAAATTTGTTGCACTTGGTTTTGTTTTTTCGGAGGCTAATGTCAAATAGGTGTCTTCTGAAATTCTTTGTAGGTGTGATCCAAAAATATCACTGAATAACACATAAAAGTTCTTTGCATCGTACACTATAAATTCATTGTCTAAGATTTCTACTTTAGGAGGAGTTAAAAATTCCCCACCAAATCCAATAAAACTTCCGACTCGTTTTAATTGAAAATTTTTCCGAGGTGAATTTTCTTTCATTGCATTTTCAGGAATCATCCATGGATCAGATTCTAGTCTTGTTATAAAATTGTCTCGGTTGATATTTCGTATATTAGAAATTCCTAATGCGATTTCCAATAATTCAGTTTCTATATACTTAGAAATTTCGAGGGATTTTTGTCTGTATTGTGCCATTCCACACGCCCAGGCTGTTATTTTTCCTGCGTCGAATAATTCTTGGATAGTTTTGGCTTTTTTGTTAAGCTTTTGGAATTTAGAAAGCCAGATTTCTAATTTGGATAAATCCGCCGTTCCTAAGTTTACAATTGCATTGGAAATAGAACTCAAATACAAATCTGGATTTTCAAATAGAAATTCATTTGAGTCTTCTAAACACTGAATGAATTTTCCCTCAAAGAACGGATAACGACCCGAATTTCCCAAAAAATTTTTCCCGATAAGCTCTAGAATTTTTTCGTAGAGAGAAAGTAGAAATGCGGATAATACCTCTTTGTCTCTAGTAGAATTTTTCTCAATCACAGGCTCTAGGATAAAGCTAATGTAAAAGAATACTACTTCTTTCTCAATAACCGGATAGGTGAACTTGTAGAAACTAAAGAGAGAATTTAATTTCTCCCGATTTAGTTTGAATAATTCGATTAAACTAAAATTTTTTATTTGTTCTGTAGCCATCGTAAATAATTGGAATATCTCTGGTGTAGGTATTTTAATTTTAACACATCATCAAACACATGCCCGTAGAGTTTTCGATTTTTACTCCAATCCTCCATGATGCGGGCAATCTTTCGTAACTCTTCTTCTGCTTCTTTTTCGGTTACTCCGTCTAAGCCTCTTTCGAATTTCTTTTCTAATTCTTCGAGTGGGTCTTGTTTATCCAAGCCTAACCGGTCGTATTCGGCGCAGGATAAATCAAATAGTTTTCGAATCCAACTCACTCGATCAACTCGGTAAACCGTATTTCCTGGTTGTTCAAAAAAAGGGGCGTCTGGATTTTGCACTAGCTTGTCATGAAACACGAATGGAAGTATATGCCTAACGTCATCAAACTGTATTTCTTTCTCTCCGCGAAAATAAGTGAGTGCTTTGATGAAAATCAGGCAAGTCATAATGGAGCGAACAGATAAACCATTTTTGGTTTGGTTTCCCAAATCTTTTAATTTGTCTTTTCCGGTTTCAGCACTTGCAATGGCGCGAAATTCTAATCCGGAAATTTTTACATTGTCCTTGGTTTTGTATTCCAATTGTTCACTTGCAGATTCATATAATTCAAAGTGACTGGAGAAAAATTCAATTCGGCGCAGAAGTTTTTCTGGGAGGGTAACGTCGAGTATCTCCTTATTGATTTGGGAAATTTCTTCTTCCGTAAAAATAATTTGCTTTGGAACTGATTCTTCTGGTTTAATTCCTTGTTCGATTCTTGTCAGCAAATCGCCAATGAAACGAGAGTTAAAATGCAACGCCTTTACTACAATGTCAATTCTATCGCGCAGCGCCTCAATGACTTGGTAGGTTCCGCCACCCGCGTCATCGTTAGCCGTGAGATACCATGCTGCTTCGGGACATTCGTAAATTTGGTCTAGGATCTCAGCATAGTTGTCACCGAGCACAGTAAGAAGTGCAGACTGAGTTCGTGTGGGAATTCGATTGTATTCATCAATGATTTTTATTCGCATTCCAAGCCATTTACGCCAAGAAATTTTTATATCATCCATATCCTTAGCAGTCATGAGGTCTGAGGGAATTGGATTTCCAAGTAAATCAGAAATTGTCATTTGGGGCTGTCCATGTTGGATTGCTCTTTTAATATCTTTTAGTGGATAACCAGCAATTACCCCCATGAGGATCGCACTGGCAGTTTTTCCTCGTCCAGGTCCACCAATAATGAGACAACGTCTTCTTGTAACAAGATTCAAAAGCGGAAGCAAAACAAAACTAGAATAACTTTGGTCAGATGGAAATGTCACTCGACTTTTACTGTCTCCAATCGAATAAGTAGAGTTAGCCCCTTTGTTGTATTCGATGTCATAATAGGGACTAATGATGGCGTTATTAATCATCCAGAAGTAAGCTTGACGAAGTTTTTCATCAAGACCTGATTCGCTATTGGTTGAAGGTAGTTGTTCACTTCCACTTACGGGACCAGAATATAAATCTGCTATGTCGAATTTATTTTTTATTTTATGTGCCCCTGGTCTTGTTGGCGACTCAGAAACTTTTTGTGTTTTATTTAGTATTCCCATATTTACAATCCTAATTTTGCATCTACGACCAGCTTAGTCGCAGATTGAATTTCTCCTGTTTCTGTATTGATTAACTTGATATAAATTTCGTAATTCGAATCTTTTTTGTAGAGTTTGCTATTTACTAAAAGGTTAGCCCCAAGTAGCTTACCGACCTTAACCGCATTTGCTTCATCTACTGCTTGTAGATTTAGTTTCCACTCAGCCAAGACTTTTTGCAAGTCTTTTCTCTCTACTACTTTGAAAGTTTTATTTCTAATAAACCCCAAAAGCATTTGCTCTGCAAAATATTCCGCATTCTTTTTATATGGATTTGATTCGACGGCTATTGGTAAAACACCAACGGTTGTAGATGGTTTTATTGAAAAAGTAGAGTAGTCTACTAGTTGTGTAATTGCTTTATCGAAAAGTTTATTTAGAGTTTCTTCTTTTTTTTCGGTCTCAATTTTATTTGC
>JAGOHK010000010.1 GCA_017996175.1 Leptospiraceae bacterium | reverse complement strand
TCGAACGACTGGTTCTTTTTCTTTGGTTACGATTTGGTCTTGTTTTGGAATCGTAGGGGATAATTCTTGTTTGACGCTCATATCAGTTTGTTTTTCGGAAGTTGTTTCCTTTAATTCGGAAGGCTCTGTCTTGGAAACTGGTTGAGTTGTTGGAGCGGGAAGTCCAATTCCACAGGCTTCATTTAGCTTTCTCACTAAAGGAGCAATTCTAGTTCGAATCGGACCTTTGGATGCAACTTCTTCTATCATCTCACTAATGGCAGATCTTGCTTCTAGCAGATAATCAATATGTACCGGTGTAACTTCAAACTTTTGGTTTCTAAGTAGATCTAAAAGATTTTCCACAGAGTGACTTAACTTTTCAATCTTTACAATTTTTAAAAGTCGTGCTCCACCTTTTACAGTATGAACAAAACGAAAAAGTTCATTGATGATTTCTAGTGAATCAGGAGTTGACTCTAAATCGACTAGACGATTTGCTATCTTAGAAAGATTTTCATAACTCTCTTCGTAAAAATCACTGATGAGACTTACTTTCTCAATTGGTATATTCAAATCCTCTGGCTCGTCATTTATCTTTTCGGTCTCAGGAATATTAGTAGCAACACCTCCTATTAAGGATTCTTTTTTAGTTTGCGAAATTGGTTGCGGAATATCAAGACTATGCGCAATGATTTCTTCTTTTAGAGAAGGCTGTGTGCTAGGAATTGTATAGGATTTTTTAGCAAAATTTGCCTGTGTTTGTTTGTGGCGCTCTATCCAAATTTCGAGTGGTTTCGACAAATACACCTTAGCCTCTTCGACTAAAAGAGAAATATCTTCTTTGATAAAACCAGTATCATTTAATTGATTCAAAACCTTCATCTCGGAGTTCAGAATTAATTTTATCAAATAATCCACCGAATACTTAGAAACAGAATTTTCTTTTCTTGCAAAGTCAAAGATAAAATCGAGTAGAGACGTTAGGTGAATTAGCTTTTGGATTTTTAGAATTTTAGCAAACCCTAAGATAGTATGATTTTTTCTATAAATTAAATCTAGGTCTTGTTGTTTGTTTTTACTAATCTCAAGTCCAGTCACTACTTGTAAGATTTTTTGTACTTCCGAAATAGACTGTGTTAAAAATTGTTTGAACAACTTTCTACTTTGTGGATCAATGAGTGGATTTTCGGGAGACTTATCATCTTGCCAGATCGTTAAAATTTCTTCTGAATACATTAAAGCACCTCAGAAGAAAAATATTCTTTTAGATCACTCGACTCGACTAAGTTCTTAGCAGAAATCATGAGAAGAGTTTGTTTTTGTAATTGTAAAATTCCTGTTGCATACTCGCTGATAGGTCCGTTTAATACTCCTTCATTGGTTTGAATTAACGCATTGTCTATTTCCTTCATTTTGGAAACAGAATCTACACAAAGGGCAATTTCTGAACCACCACTTTGTAACATCACAAACTTGGTATTTTCATTCAAACTACGAGCGGCTAATCCCAAGTAGGTGGAAATATCCATACACGGAACTACTTTTCCACGAAGATTAATCAGCCCACGAAGAACTGGAACTACTTTGAAAAGGGGAGTCACATCCAAATTTTCTAATACTTCCATAACTTCTTTGATCGGCACACCGAAATTAACCTCTCCGATTGTAAAAAAGATAAATTTTTCTAATACCTGCTCTTTGACAGAAGTCACAACTTCTTGTTTTTGATTGGATTTCAAAGAAACTTGTTTGGTGAAAATTTTTCTATAATGACGGACAATTTTTTCTTCATTTAAAATTACAAGTGGTTTGTCGGCTAACATCGAGAAGCCTACAATGAAAGATTCAAAGGAGTCTTCTTCAAATTCGTCTGTATCTTTTTCGAGTTCTGGTAAGATGTTATAGAATTTATCTACTGTTAAGGCTATCTTACAATTGTCTTTTTCAAAAATCACTACTGATTTAATCGTTCTTTCTTTTTTGTCTGATTTTATATTTGCAATTAAAACTGGATCAATAACTGGAATTGGAATCCCACGGTATTGGATCATCCCACGAAGTCCAATTTCTTCCCAAGGTAAATCTTTGATGTCGGGAGAATCATAGACCTCGATTACATTTGCCAACTGAATGGAAAAATAAGCAGCGCCGTACAAAAATACGAATTGTTTATTTTCCGAAACGACGGTTAGTTCTACTGTGTTTTTAACTAATTCGTTAGACATTTGCCATTACCCGCTCTATTCAAACCGTTTTTGTTGCAAAATTAAAACACACCAACCTTTACCTTGGTATTTATTGTATCCTTCCGTTTTAGAATACCCAACTAGGTAAATATTATTCGTATCAGAATCTCTCTCGACGATAAAACCATTTCCTCCATCCATAGCTAATTTGAATGCTTCGTACTTGCTAAAATCTTTTTTGAGAATATCTCTGTTATCCTGTGAAGCAATTACAAGACCGGCAGAATTTAACAAATACACCTTACAATCACTGTAGACTTGGGTCGCATTGATAATTTCAATGATGAAGTTCCAATTAAAACGAGTTGTGAGGACACCTACGATTTGCCCGTTCTTATTCTTCACAGGCGCGCAATAAGTAACCGTATGAACTCCAATCGTGTCGGATTTGTACATGTCGGTTACTGTGACGTAGCCTTGAATTGCCTGTTGAAACCAATCCCTATCCGATTGATCTTGCCCAATTAAATCCTGCCTGATACCAGCAGCGCATACAACTCCTTTTAGATTTAATAGATAAATATCATAATACACTTCATAGATTCCATGTAGATCTTTTAGAAGAGCACTTGCCTCATCTCTGTTCACGCCTGACTCAGCACAATTGATTACTTCCTCGAAGGTTGTCCATGCCTGCACATCACAATTTCTTTCGAATAAATTTCTATCTACTTTATCAATCGTATCAAACGCAGCATCAGCAAGCCTTGTAGAAACAGTCTCTCGAACGACTTGGTTTAGAGAGTCTAGCGTAGTATTAATCTCTTCGGTCAATTGGTCTGACTTTTGGGAGAAAGCTCGAACTTCTTCGGCTAATACAGAGAAGGCGCGACCTTGGTCTCCTGCTCTATCAGCTCGAATAGCTGCATTTAAAGCAAGAGTTGTTGTTACGTTATTGATTTTATTAATGGATTCTATTGATTCTCCAAGTTGGTGGGTAATCTGGAGTAGCTGGTTGTTTACATCTTCGGAATGAGCGCGGGATCGCACGGCGACTTTGCTTTCATTTGATTCCGAAAAGGATTCAATGATGACACGAGGATTTTCTAATTGAATAGGCTCATCTACAATCACAGACCAACCTTTTCCCGCATAAGCATTGTAACCCTTTGTGCGAGAATAACCGAATGCTTTCCACTGACCGTTTCGAGCGGTTTCTATACTGTAACCTCTTCGACCTTGGATTGCACTTTCGCCAGCACCGAGCCAGAGAAGGTTATCGCGTAAAATATCATACATTTGTTTGGAAGAAATAATTTCTCCGAACGAGGAAATGAGAAATATCTTACAATGTTTTTCTAGTTTTACTTTTTCGATAATATCATAGACAAAGTCCCAGTTAAATCGTGTTGTCAGAACCCCGATGATATTTTTATTCTGATCGCGGACTGGTGCAGAATAACTTACAGTATAATTTCCAACCGACTCAGAAAAATACATATCGGTGACATGAACAGAATTCGAGCGGATAACTTCCTTAAACCAATTGCGGTTAGATTGGTTTTGCCCGATGAGATGAGGATTTTTTCCAGTAGCAATTACTTTTCCTTCTTTATTAAGTAGGAGTATATCGTGGTAAACCTCATATACGTTCACGAGATTATTTAGAAGGTTACTTGCATCCGCTCCATTTCCAGTCACACAAGCGTTGACATTATCCTCAAAGGTCGCCCAAGCTTGGCAGTCACAATTTCTCTCGAACAAGTTGCGATCTATTTTATCAATGATGTCTATCGACAAATCCGCCAAACGAACAGCAATCGCTTTCGCACAACAGATTCTCAAATTTTCAATCAAGACTTGGATTTCACTGAAAGATTCTTCGGAGCGAGTAGACAGAGTCCGCACTTGTTCTGAGAGAGACGAGAAATTATCCGCCAACTGTGCCGACCGAGAAGATTCAATCGCAGCGTTAATCGCGATTAATTTAGTCGTGCTGTTTATGTCTTTAATTTGTCTTAGGATATTTACAATTTTAGTAGTTGCGTCAATGAGTTGTGAGCTGATCGATGTGTTTGCCATTTTTTCCTCTGCTAAGTGCGTAACTTCTACTTTCTCTAATACGTATGTCAAATCATAAATTATTTTTACTTAAATACTAGTTGGTTTGTTGTCTAATTAAACTATTGCATTTTGCCTTAAAATAAAAAAGTACAAGAAATAAGCGAAATGTCTTCTTGAACTTCAACCTTTTGTTTGAAAAGTAGTCAGACATACTTTTAATATCGAACATACTAATTTCCGTAATTTTGTATGCAGTTATCAGACCAAAAATTTTGCGAGTCATTGAAATTTAAAAAATTTTGTTAAATGAAATTTTTATAAAAAATGATACTTTTTTTCGCACCAATTCTCTATTTCGCAACCTAGTATTTGTATGATACGCTTTCAAAATAAAAATGTTTTTTCCTTCGATGAAGTGAGACTTTCTGATAAAACTATTTCCACCGTCCTTGTTCCCGCTCACCTTCTCAATGACATGAAAAAGAAAACTCAGGAGCACGGAAATAGCCTGGTCTTCTATCTGCACAACCTTCTTAGGATGTACCGAACTCTCACCCACTCAGGGATGATTCCTCCTTCTAGAAAAATCAAAACCGAATACCAAGACGAAGGGCTCAAGCTGAAGCGTCTGAACTTTCGTCCAAATAGCACTGACTGGATCGAACTTGGCGAGCTGGCTCTCGCTTTTGGGAAATCTCGCTGCTGGATGTTTACCTATCTACTAGAACTGGATATCTTAGGATTATGGGAAATCTTGTCGGAGTCGGGATTAAGTGACGCAGTTCCTGCCAAAAACGCTTTACGACTACGCGTTACCCTTTCCCTCAGGCGGGTTTTGCCGGACTTTGCACGAAGTTATTACGTTAGAGTTTAGTAAAATAACAGCGAAGTCGTTAAATCAAGGAAGTTTAGCTAAAAAACAAAATCGCACGGCTTGAACTATGTCAATAAAGGAATCCAAAAACAGAAATATTTAACTAAATGTTTTATACCAATTATGTAATGAGACATATTATTAAATATTATGTCACAAAAATGTAAATAAGACATAATTAATTTTGTAGAAAGTGTCAATAAGACATAATAAGTTATTATGTAGGATAAAGTTTTTCAAAATGCAACGGTTTCTGTAGAAAACAAAAAAAGTTATTTTCAAAAATCAATGCGACATATTCCATACAAAAACACGCTGCTTTTACGTTATCTACTTATTTACAGGTACAACAATCACAGCAATTAATATATATAATTATATAACACACTAGGGAGTGAGATATGAAATTTAAAGTTAAGACATCCGATTTTCAAAAAGCGATCAGTTCTGTTGAGGGAGTAATCACGGTTAGAGAAATAAAGTCCATACTTTCAAATATTAAAGTAGAAGCCGAAGACGGTAAAGTATTCTTATCCGCTACTGACTTAGAAATTTCTATCAAGACATCCGTTAGTGCAGATACCTTAGAGCCTGGAATGACTTCTATCCCAGCAAAACAATTAAGCAACACTTTTAAAACCATAAATTTTCCTGAAGCGTTAATTGCGCATAATCCGGACGCAGAAGGAACTGTCAGCACAATCATCACCGACTCCGAAAAGAAAAAAGATTTCAAAATGAATATCAATGGAATCGAAGGCGAAGAAATAAAAACGATTTCTAAAGTGGAAGATTCTTTAGTTGTTGATTTTCCTTGTTTTACAATTTCTGAGATGATTAAAAAAACTTCTTACTCTGTTGCATTGGAAGATACTCGTTTTGTGTTTAACGGTCTTTATGTTACTTCTAGTGAAGGCAAAATATCGTTTGTCGGAACAGACGGAAGAAGACTTGCAAAAATCGACAGAGTGATTCCAAATTCTCTTCCATTCAGCAAAGGCGTTATTATCCCCCACAAAGCAATCAAAGAAATTATGAAGATGATTGACTCCAATGAATCAGGAAAAATCGGAATCGTAGAAAATCAAATTTATTTAAAAATCGGAAATGTAGAATTACTTTGTAAACTCATCGACGGAAATTATCCTGACTACGAAGCAGTGATTCCAAAAGAATCCAAAAATTCTGTTCGCATTAACAAAGATGAATTACAAGTTGCCCTACGCCAAGCCTTGATTGCCGCAGAAGAGCCTTCTCGTCAAATCAGAATGACTTTTTCTGGAAACCTCCTCCATATCAATTCTTCTACTCCAGGTTCAACAGAGGTTAATGTAAGTTTACCGGTAGACTACAAAGGCGAAGAAACTTCTATCGCGTTTAAGGGTGATTATCTGGCAGATGTAATTAAGTCCATCGACGATCCAGAAATCATCATGGAATTTTCTAGCTCAAATTCACCAGCAGTCTTCAAAGATCCATCCGATGCACAATACATTTCAGTTATCATGCCGATGAAGCTTTAAAGATTACCACCGAGAGCACCGATTAAAAATACGATAATTTGAATGAATCTATATCATTTTTATCGTTCTTTTATCTGTGTCCATCGGTGGCACTCTTAGAGGATTCTCTTAATTTGATAGCATTGGACATCGCTTGTCGGTCGTGTAATCTATGTTAAACGCTGGAATTTTTGGGATGACAATTCATTGTTCTTAACTAAACTAAAACTCCAAAACTTCCGTAGCCATTCGGAGGTTCAATTAAACTTCCATACAAAATTAGTTTTTTTCATTGGAGAAAACGGAGCAGGGAAAACAAACGTCATTGAGGCTATTAACCAGTTTGCGACACTCAAAAGTTTTCGAGATAATTCTGATGAAGAACTTGTAAATTGGGATTCAAACTTCTATTATATCAAAGCGAATTTGGTTTCAGAGGGTTTAGATAAAACGATTGAAATTGGTTATAGCAAACTTGATTCTCAAAAAAGAAAAGTGAAACTGAATGGAGAAGTCATTCAGAAAAAACAAGAGATTATCGGGGAGCTAAAAGCAGTCGTATTTTCTCCAGTCGATTTAAAAATCATAGACGGCGGTCCATCTGAGAGACGGCGTTTTATTGATAGTTTTATTTCAACGGTGAATCGAAGTTATTTTGCAAATCTCCTAGATTATAATAAAATTCTAAAACATAGAAATACACTTCTAAAGAAAAAAGATTTTTCCTCATCCGAGCTCGCTCCCTGGGATCAAATGCTAGTTAGTAAAGGCATTGAAATCACAAAAGAGAGAGCACGGGTGATAGATACCATTAACCAAATCTACAAAGAGAATTTAGCCAAACTCAGTGGGGATAAAGACAAATTCGAAGTTATCTACAAACCAAACGTAGTGAATAACGAAGAGTATGCGAAAAAACTTGCTGAGAGAGTTTCACGGGATACACATTTAGGATATACTTCGGTTGGAATTCACAGAGACGATATCTTTGTAGGGGCTAATGGCAAAGATATAATTGAGTTCGGTTCACAAGGACAGAAAAGAAGCACAGTCATTGCTCTCAAAACCTCTCAGTTTAAATTTATCCAAAACCAAATTGGGGAAGCTCCCATTTTATTAATTGATGACGTTATTCGCGAGCTTGATGTCAAACGTAGAGAATACTTTGTAAACTTGATTATGGATTGTGGTCAGGCTTTTTTTACTACCACTGATTTAGAGGGTATTCAGGATTATCTGGGGAATTTAGAAGAAGCGAAACAGGTTTTTATGATTAGCGATGGAAACATTTCAGAAGTAAAGTGAGTTGTAAACAAATTATAAATTGGTAGAAAAGCCAGTTCGAGCAGCATAATTCTTTTATGCTATATTCGAGAACTACTGATAAATAAAGCTTTTATTTCTTGTAGTTCTCGACAAGTTCGAACTGACATTTAAAATAGAATAACTATGTCTGACATTCACAAGATAAACCTTACAGATTTAGATTCCCTAATTCACCAAATCGGTTACGACAAAGAATCTTTACTGAACACAGTGATTTTAAATCAAGTCGTACAAAACTGGAAAGAAATCATAGGACCAGTTTACGAAAACCAAGCTCAGCCGATTCGAGTGGATAGAGAGATTCTTTTTTTGAGAGTTTCTCATTCTGCTTATAAAATGGAAATTGGTTTTATTAAAGATTCTATTCTACGATCAGCAAATAAAATTTTCCAAAGACCTCTCTTAAAAAAAATCGAAATCCAAGTTGGGAATCTCCAATACAAACCAGCTCCTCGCGAAGTCCTAAATGAAACTCTGGAAGGCAAATCAGAATTAGTCGACGTGATTCAAAAAGAAGAAGATGAATTTATTCGGAACAAACTTTTGAACTTTGTGAAGAAATTGAAAGTGTGAAATGTTAAGATTTAAAAGTTTACAAAAAAATTTCAGTTTATATGTTTTCTCCGAAGGGTAATTGAAGATGATTCCTCTTTTATGGGCGATATTGACAACTGTAGTGATTATTCCCTTTTCGATTATCGCTTTCTTAATAGGTATTGTTTTGCTTGGAGATGTTTACTCCTTTTTTTCGATTTTTATAATATGCTTTTTCGCTTCTCTCTTTTTTATATTTTCTTTTACCAATAAATCTAAATTGACCATTAAAAATAAAATAACTATTTCACTTATTACAAGTATATGTGGACCTTGTTTTGTTTACCTTTTTTCCCTTACAGTCATCCATTTATATAGTTTTATAAAACCACCATTCTATTGGGCAGATGAAATATTGAATTTTATATTCCTTGCAAGCTTTGGGACATTTCTATTTTCTTACCTCACTTATCTGCATTTGGATAAAAAATCTCAGGAATAGAAAATACATTTTTGCTTAAAGGCTATTTATTAAAGCATTTCTGTAGTAAATCATGCACAGAAACAATACCTACAAAATGTTTTTATTTTTCTAAAAGGGGTTAATGAGTGTTACGCTATACGTAATAGTAAGTTGCGATTCAGGATTGGCGGAATTGGCGTAAAAGAATGGAATACACTTTTAGTAATCGGTATCTGACTTAAAAGGTCAGAATATCCTATGTTTTTAACGGCTTCTCTAATTAAATTTAGCTAGAAATTTTGACTAAATTTTCGTTTACAGACTCCCTTTTAGTATTAATATGTAAGTCATAAATATAGAAATAGAGATGTATGAGATGATAATGTATGATAAAGACAAAAATTTCTCCGGAAGACAAGAAATATTATGATTTAATAAATAGCCTGCAAATAGAAATTCGGCTCGGAAAAAATATTTTTGATATTCTTGACCATATTCTAGAAGAAATCTTAAATATTTTTGAGGCGAGCACTGGAAGTATTTCTCTTGCTGACCCGCAAGAAAAAATTTTGACGATTGCCTGTGCAAAAGGAATCGACAAAGAAAAAAAAATCGCAGCGAAATTTCCCTTTGCTGTAGGCATAACAGGTGCAGCCGCAGCCGCTATGCAGACGATATATGCGCCTGATGTTTCCAAAGAGAAGCGTTATGTAAAATTGATTGATTCAGTTGCATCAGAACTTGCTGTGCCTATGAGCTCTGGCGAAGAATGTATTGGGATTTTAAATTTAGAATCTCATTATTTAGATCATTTTTCAAAAAAACAAATTATATGGGCTGAAAAAATTGCGGACGAACTCTGTAAGGCGCTCATTCAAAACAAATTCTATAGGGAAGCTATAGAGAGAAGTAAAAATGAACAGGATTTCTTAAACTCCATTTTAGGCTATGACGCCCAAATTCTTTTTTTAAAAACCAGAATTCGTACAGTAGCTCCCTCCGATGCATCTATATTGATTAATGGTGAATCAGGAACAGGAAAAGAATTAGTTGCTAAGAGCTTACATTACTTATCCGCTCGTAAATCCAATCCATTTGTAAGTATAAATTGTGGTGCACTAAATGAAAATCTTTTAGAGTCTGAATTATTTGGTCACGTAAAAGGAGCGTTTACTGGAGCAGATAGAAATGTAATAGGAAGATTTGAAGCGGCTAACGGTGGGACAATTTTTTTAGATGAAGTAGCGGAAATGTCTCCCTCCTTACAAGTAAAACTCCTTCGTGTTTTACAAGAAGGAGAAATTGAAAGAGTAGGAGATTTTAAAAAAATAAAAGTCAGTGTGCGAGTAATCAGTGCTACCCACAAAGATTTAGCGCAAGAAGTAGAAAAGGGAAATTTTCGTTTAGATTTATATTTCCGTCTTGGTGTAATTCCTCTTCGTCTTCCGCCTCTCAGAGAAAGAAGAGGAGATATTCCTCTTTTAGTTCATCATTTTCTTTTAGAGTTTAATAAACGTTATGGGAAAAATAAACACTTTGATATCGCAACCCTCGATCTCCTAACGCAGCATACATGGCCTGGTAATGTCAGAGAGTTAGAAAATGCAATTCAATATGCAGCAATACTTTGTCCGAACGATAAAATTACACCCGACTTTCTGCCTGACAATGCTATCCGGGGTTTTGATCGCCTAAAGGAAGAAAAAACTTCGGCTAAGAAATCGGAAAACCCGTTCCAAGAAGTAATGCAACTAGATTATTCTGATTTAAATTTGGAAAAAGCTCTTTCTAAAATTGAGACCAAGTTAATACAAGAGGCATTAAAAATTGGAAAAACACAGGACCAGGCTGCAAAATTGTTAGGTATTAGCCGTGGTTCTCTCCAATATAAGATTAAAAATAATCCTGAAATCCAATTTTTAAGCGATTAAAATTAATCTATTGGGATTAAATAGGGAAGCAATTATTGCATACAATTCGCTGCTTTTCAAGCATACGTATAAATTTTGGGATAGGATCTTTTCTTGAAGTACAAGTATAATATAGTTATAGCCTAATTTAGCATATTATAGACATAATTCTAGATTATAGATCAAGAAAAAAAATCCTAC
The DNA here is from genome assembly GCA_017996175.1 of Leptospiraceae bacterium. Classification (GTDB taxonomy): domain Bacteria; phylum Spirochaetota; class Leptospiria; order Leptospirales; family Leptospiraceae; genus UBA2033. The sequence goes on along the minus strand of JAGOHK010000010.1, from coordinate 71,266 downwards.
TAGTTAGATTAAAATTAAGTTTTTTAAACTTGGCACAGTTCATGCAGTAGTATAAACAAGACAGCAAAAAGCTGAACTCAAAAGAATTGATTTAAGGATAAATACCATGAAAAAAACATTAGCAATCACTTTAACAATCGCAGCATTAACCCTAACAACAAGCTCAGTATTTGCAGTAAGCTCAGACTTAGAAAGTTCACTTTTAGAAAAAGCACTTATTGAAGGAGCTGTTACTGAACAACAAAAATCAGCAGTTCAAAACTATTTATCATCTGTCGCTTCTGAAAAGAAAAAACTAGCTGAGTCCTACAGAGAAATGGCTGGCGTAAATTACGGTGGAAAAGCAATGACTCAAGAATTAAGAACTCAAAGACTTTTAAAACTTGCAAAAGCATTAGACAACTTAGCTGCTAGCTATGAAAACCTTGCAACTAACTACTCTCCAGCAGAATACCAAAAACTTTCCAAACTAGAAGAATAATAATATCTCATACATCTATTTTACTAACTCTTCTCTCTCCTTACTTTAGCGGTTTATCCCGCATCGAGAAGGGTTAGCTTTTTTCCGCATTCACTTATTTTTATTACAGTCCTTTTTGCAGTAAGTCGTGGACTGACACAATTCCTACAAAGCGATCTTCTTTATCTACTATTGGCGCAACCGAAATTGGACGGCTTCTATCTTCCATTGCGACTAATACATCGTATGCCTTCATTCCAACATGAAATGCGCTTGGTTTCGGATTCATGATCTCCCGCGCCGTCTTATCTTTCGTGAGAGAACCTGCTAACAGCGACTTACGAATGTCGTAATCTGTAATAAAACCAATAAGTAGTCCTTTCTCATTCACGACTCCAACTGCTCCGAGCCGTTTGATTGTGATTTCGTCTAAAACTTTTCCTAAATCTGAGTCAGGTTTTACGACCGCATTATTTTCACCTGAGCGCATAACGTCTTCCACATCGAGACTGAGCCTTTTTCCTAGTCTCCCAGCAGGATGAAAGAGTGCAAAATCGTCTGCTTGGAAATTCTTTAATTCCATTAGTGCCATTGCAATTGCATCGCCTGCGATTAAAGCAATAGTTGTGCTCGAAGTGGGAGCAAGCGCAAGTGGACAGGCTTCTTGTAAAATGGGGGTAATGATTGTTACATCACAGGCGAGAGCAAGTTTTGATTTTGCGTTTGCAGTCAGACCTACAAGCTTTGCACCAATTTTTTTGATTGTTGGGATAAGGGCGATTAGCTCATCACTTTCTCCACTTTTACCTATTGCAATCACAACATCATCTTCTGCTATAAGACCTGCGTCTCCGTGGGCTGAGTCGGTTGGATGAAGAAAGATTGCCGGCGTTCCAGTCGAACTCATCGTTGAGGAAATCTTTTTAGCTATGTCTCCTGATTTTCCCACACCTGTTACAATTACTTTTCCTTTGGACTTAAAAATTAGATCCACTGCTTTTTCAAAGTTTGGGTCTAGTGTTTCCTGGAAGTGTTTGATTGCGTCTACTTCAATTGCGACAGCTTTTTTAACTTTATCTAAAATATCACTCATGTCTTACGGTAATTTCTTGGAAAAATTTCTGTCAAGCTTAAAGCAAGCGTTAGCGATCAACTGGATGAATGGGACAGTTTCATCGTTCCATTCAGGAAGGCGAGCGCGGCGGTCTTTTACGTTGTTATTCCCAAATAAAACAATACCACCGCAACGCCCCAAAAGTACACAAGAAAAAGGATTGCATTGTACTCGTAATCTAAGATTATACACCTGATAATGAATAAACCTATGAAATATATCTTTCTATTTAGCTTTGTATTTGTTTTGCAAACATCTATCTTTGCACAATCAAAAGTCATTCTTGGAGAAGAAGAAATTCGTAAGTCTCCTTATACTAAATTCGAAAATCGCTCGGATCAGTTTGCTACACCCAAACGTAAGGCTATGGAAGTTGAGATCGGTAAAGGGCTTCATTCGCTTGTGATCGAGACTGATAAGCCGATTAATTATAAAGGTTTTACTCTTCAAAGATTTTATTCGGATGAACCCGGAAAATTCGGCGGTGATATTCTTGTTCTAAATAAAAATGCGAGTTATGGGCATATCAATTCTATTAAACGAATTTTAAATGCTTATATTCAAACCTCTTTCGAATACACTGAGAAAAATGCTGACAAACTTGTGATGGAAGTTTTGTATTATAATGCGCAAAATCGTCAAAAGTTGGATCGTATCAAGAAACGTTATACGAAATCTCTAATCGCAGCATTAAACAAAAATAAAGTTGGGATTGGTAAAAAATTTAGCGACTGGCCGGGCAATACTCAGATTGTAATTCCTATCAAATCACAGGCAGAGACTAAGACAGATGAGACTGTTGAAAAAAAATCAGATGATAAAAAGGAAAATTCAAAAACTGATAAAACCCCGCCCGTAACAGAAAAAGAAAAAATCAAAGTTACAAAAGAAAAAATCCCTAGTTCCGATATGTCGAAAGAAAATATCACAAATACTAGTAAAACAAGTAATGAGAAAAAATCTACTCCATCTGATGAACCCATTGTAAAAGAAGAAAAGAAAGTTATTGAAACTCGAACCAAAGATACAACTAAAGATTCAATTCTAATTACTGAATCCGAAATGAAACAGCCGGAAAAAAATAAAACAACTACAAATTCCTCTGAATCGAAAACTCCGGTTAATTCTGATAATCCGGACGATAAGAAAGATACTTTAGATGAATCCAAAGTTGATAAGAAGAATGAGAATACAAATAAGGATGAAAAGAAAACTTCTTCAGACAAACCTATTGTAAATGAATCAAAGAAGGAAGTAGTAATTAAGGAAGAAAATAAAAAAATTTCTGACCAAACTCCACCAGCGAAAACAGCGATGGATCAAAGAAAAAAAATAGAAGAAACTAAATCTGAAAAAGAAGAAAGTAAAATATCCAAGGAAACAAAAACTGATACAGTAAAAGATAATTCTAAAAAAGTTTCTGAGCAAAATCCTCCAACCAAAACAACAACTGACCAAAGTAAGAAAATAGAAGAAACTAAATCTGTAAAAGAAGAAACTAAAACATCCAAGGAAACAAAAACTGAAGTTGTAAAAGATGAATCTAAAAAAACTACGGAGCAAATTCCTCCAGCAAAAACGATAACGGATAAAGATAAAACCGAAGAGAAAAAAACTACAACTGATGCAAAAGAGACTCCTAAAAAAGAAGAGAAGGTTGTTGAAGTTGTTAAAAAAACAAATCCCGAAACCTCTAAAGAAGCCAAATCGGAAGATAAAAACGTTACTGTAAAAGATACGAAACAAGAAGAACAGAAAAAAGAACCATCTAAAACCGTTGCTTTGAATGAAACGAAAACGGTTACTACTGATAAGCCGGTAGTGAAAGAAGTAAAAACGGTAGAGCCTCCTAAAAAAGCAGAAGAAGTAAAAAAAGAAACTCCTAAAAAAGAGACAGTAGTGAACCTTCCAGCGAAAGTTGTAGAGGATAAAGTTCCTGTCACTAAAACTGAAATTAAGAAGATGCATAAAGAACTCGTTGAGTTAAAGGCTAAAGAAAAAGACAAAGTAGAAAATAGCGAAAACGTTGTGGGAGAAAAAATTGTTTTTCTAAAAGTAAAAGAATTTTTAGCAGAAGGACATTACACTTCTGAAATGTGGGCTGTTGATACTGAAAATGATGATGAACTTTTTCAAAGCCCTTTTAAAAAAGTTTGCGGCAAAGAGTTTAAAGAATTAGATACAGGTGTTGTGGTGATGAGTTTTAAAGATAATGACGTATTAAAGACGGATACTCATCATTTGGCTCTACTGGATAAGGACAATTTAAAGCTCATCAAACAAAGTCAGGAAGTTATTTTTTGGAGATCATTCGTAAAAGAACAAAGTGGAAAAATATACGCCATTGAGTTTAAAGATGGAAAATACTACCTCGCTCAATTTAAGAATGATTTAACTTTTGAAATGAGAAGCAGTGATCCGATTAATCCTGACTGTGAAATCGCTTTTAAGAAAAATAAAATCTATTTAACAAAGCGTGCTGGTGCGGAAAATGCTGAGGTTTCCATTCGAGTATTAAATAGAGATAATTTGAAATTACGCGACGTCAAACTTGTAAAATGACTGTAGAGGACAGTGACGCAGGGAAAAGTATGTTTGCTCGATCTTTAAAATATCGGATTTGATAGTGAAATTTGATCTAAAACTTTATCTAAAAACGGTTTCCAAAAAAATTCTAATTGAATTAAATAATGTGAAATTATTTTTTTTACAATCTAAAGATCGAATTATAAAAAAAAGAAAAGAGTTTCTTACTGTGATGATTATCCCTCATAACGAGAAACAAAGTTATAAAGTAAGTATTACTTACAAAACGATTACTTTGTTTTTCTTGGGAGTTAGTCTGTTGTTAGCCACATCTGCTGTCATCGTTTTAGGTCATAGTGGACGAGTCCATGAAATGGAGGAGTTGGAAATATCTAGTAGTGATTTTCAAAAACAATCCTTAAGACTCAAATCCGAAATGAATTTACTACATGATATGAGTTCTTATTATTACCAAAAAATATCCAGACTTTATATTAAATTAGGTGGTGATCCTTCTCGTATTGCAAATAGCGACAAATCAAAATTACCCATTGGAGTGTTTGATACAAAGTCCGATATTATTCCAGAAACATATACTCTGAAATCAGATATTTATAATTTGCAAAAATCCGCTGAACTTACAAAAGAAATTATTAAAACAATCAAACAAAGAAAATCAATTATTAAAAATACGCCATCTTTATGGCCTACTCGTGGGTACATACTTTATCCTTTCGGAAAATATTTTTCCTCTATTACTGGTCGTGAGGTAATTAACACTGGAATTGATATCGGAACATTTCCAGGTACTGAGGTAGTTGCCACAGCACCCGGCGAAGTTTATGAAACTGGATATACCGAATCGACGGGATATTATTTAAAAATTGTCCACAAATATGGATGGAGAACGATTTATTCCAATCTAGAAAGACTTCAAATAAAAAAAGGGGAGCTGGTATCCAAGGGTGATGTTTTGGGTTACGTCGGAAAAACTTCAGGCAGTTCCATATTCCACTTGCATTATGAAGTGCATGTTGGCACAAATCCTTTAAACCCATATTCCTTTCTAAATCAAGTGCAAAATTAGGTAAGTAAAATGAACGAAGAACAAGAAGAATTTTCAGTCAATAGCATTATCGGAGAAGGCTCTGAATTTTACGGAGAGTTTAAGCTAACAGGACTCATTCGAATTGATGGGAAATTCAAAGGACTAATTCAGACAGACGGAAAAGTAATCATCGGCAAAACGGGAGTAGTCGATACCGATATTAGGGCGAGAGTTGTTGTCGCGGGTGGGGAAATTCGCGGAAATGTATATGCTTCCGAAAGAGTTGTTTTACTTTCTACTTGTAAGTTATACGGAGATGTCATTACTCCCAAATTATTAATCGAAGAAGGAGTTCTCTTCGAGGGCAAATGTACGGTTAACCCCTAATGCAATTTTCTATTAACCCAAATAAATCGAATGCGACTACTGATAAAAATTCCAAAGGAATTAAGTCTGACGGTTCTTCTAAAATTAAGGACAAGGAAAATTCATTTCTTTCAATTCTAGAATCTATCGCCCCATCAGACAAAGAACAAACAAGAGAAATCAATGAGCTCTGGCAAAAGCTTCCCGAAATGGAAAAACGATTTTTAGCTTTTCCTAACCAAGATAATTTAACCGAATATAAAAAATTAGTAAAAGATATTACAAATACAATTCTAAAGAATAATACCCAATTGACCCAAGCCAGACAACGTGGACGTAATGACAAAAAAATTCTTATGACAGTAAAAGTCTTAGATGAGAATATTCAAATCTTAGCGTCTACTATGCTTAGTCCGCAGAACTCCGCTTTTTCTCTCTTGAAGCAAATTGAGCGTATCCGCGGATTGCTCATGGACTTGAAAGAGTAACTTTGAATAAATTATCCAGAAAAAACTTTTTAGTAAGATCGGGAATCATCTTAACTGTACCAGCATTTTTAGAATACTGTGCATCTTCAAGTGATGCACGTTTGGCAGGTAAATCAGGCGATGATCCTCTTGAAAATGCAAACTCAGAAAAGTATGAAGAGCCAATTTTAAAAGCAATCAATGTAGGAATCACGGCACCAAATCCTCATAATACGCAACCATGGAAATTTAAAATTTTAAATTCTACAGAAATGCATTTATATGTAGATGAAAAGCGAATTCTATCGATCACTGATGTTCCCTCTAGACAAATTCATATTGGTCAAGGAACATTTCTTGAGTTACTAAAAATTGGTGCAAAACAAATCGGATATGATACGGAAATAAAACTTCTTCCCGATGGAGATTACAAATTAGAAGAGATAGGTAAAAAGCCTGTCGCAAAAATAAAATTATCCGCAAGTAAAGTTTCAGGTCATATTCTATATGATTCCATAAAACTTAGAGCGACGAATCGAGCTCTCTACGAAGGAAATTTTATAACGGAAGAGGAAGTAACTAAACTTCGTGAATTAGCAAATCCAGAGAACTCTGAATTAAAATTCATTTTGAATGATTCTGAAATGAATCCGTATAGAGAAATTTTTTATAATGCTGCAAAATTAGAATCCTATAATGAAATCAAAAATGATGAAAGCCGAATTTGGTTTCGATTTAACGATAAAGAAATTCAAACTAAAAGAGACGGTATTTCTCTACCGGGCAATGCGGTAACAGGATTTTCTCGCTTTATGGCAGAAACATTTTTCTTAGGTCCTGAGCCGAAGAAGTTTCATGATAAACAAGGGATTGATATTTATTTAGCCAGATACAAAGAGAGAATGAAGTCCATAAAGGGAATTGTATTTTGGAAAACAAAAACCAATACAAAGAAGGATTGGATACTCACTGGCATGGACTATGCGAGGTTTCATCTTGGAGCAACGAAACTTGGTTTAAAGATGCACCCTATGAGTGAGTGTTTGCAGGAATACAGTGAGATGGAAAGTATTAGATTACAAATGGAAGCATTAACCGGGGCAAAAGGAAACGAGAAAGTGCAAATGATCGCGCGACTAGGTCGTAGCGACTACAAGTTCTTTTCCCCCAGAAGAAGTTTGAAGGACATGATTGTCTAATATGCATCCACGGTTTTGAAGGTAGAAATTTCTCCGAGTCTACGACGAGACAACTTCTGAGTAGACGCTAATCCTTCCAAGATAAATTCTACACCTGTAACAAATAAATGATCTTCTGCATCCATTCCTTTTTCGTGAAGCAAATCCCAGAGCGCGGGAACAGATTTCAATAGAGCACGATAACTTGCTGTTGGCATTAAATCAGATATTTCCAGTTTGCCCATGGAATAGATTTGCTTTGCAATATCGTTAAAATTAGTTACGTATTTTTTAGGAGGAAAATACTCTTCGAAGATAACGCGTGTTGCCTGATCAAGTAATTTAATTACAACTTGGTATTCACTAACTGCTTCATCGCGATATGGGTCTAATTCTATTTTGCCGGAACAGGATGCAAATATATTTCCCAGATCGGTAAGTCTGACATAGCCCCTGGATTCTCCGAAATTCAAAGCTCGTTTTCTTGCAGAGCTAACGGCTACTTCATAGTTGGCGATAGAAAGTCTGGCACTTACTCCTGATTTTTGATTTACTAAATGAGAGCTTCTGGCTTGGATTGTAATCTCTTCGATTATTTCTTCTATGTAAGGTGGGACAATAATTTCAGGTGTTTTGATGGGAAGTTTGATTTCTTGTTTCGTGATTTCAAGTCCAATCTGTCTTGTTTTTGGATAATGGGTGCGAATTTCAGAACCGATTCTATCTTTGAGTTGTGAAATAATTTTTCCACTTCTAGAATAATCATCTGGATTTGCAGTAAAACAAACCATTACATCGAGCGGAAAACGAATTGGGATCCCGCGAATTTGAATATCAGCTTCTTCTAATATATTAAAAAGAGAAACTTGCACAAGATAATCCAAGTCAGGCATTTCGTTTACGGCAAATATGCCGCGATTCATTCGAGGAAGCAAACCAAAATGAATCGCACCTTCGGATGACAATGGCTCTCCGTTTACAATGCGGGATGGATCTAAGTCCCCGATAATATCTCCAATACGTGCGCCGGGTGCAAGGCGTTCTCCATACCGTTCATCTCGCGTGAGCCAAGTTAATTCAGTATTATCCCCTTGTTCGGAAATGATTTTTTTCCCTTTAGCTGTGATTGGATGAAATGGACTTTCTGGAATTTCGGTTCCTTTGATGACTGGGATTTCTTTGTCAAGCAGATTGACAAGGGCGCGCATGATTCTACTTTTAGCTTGTCCTTTTTCACCGAGCATAACAATATTATGCCCCGATAAAATTGCATTTACTAATTGAGGAATCACTGTATCTTCATAACCATGAATTTTTGGAAAAATGGCTTCTTTTTTAAGTAACTTTGCAGAAAGATTTTCTGCCATTTCCACTTTGATACTTCTTTCAATATAATTGCTTTTTTTTAATTCGCCAAGGGTTTTTATTTTATTCATTTAATTCCTCTAAACATTAGATATGAAATCACCTTTTAAAATAAAAGAATTTTTTTATTTTTATTATCTGTAGTAATTTTTTTCAATCTATCAGGAAAGTTAGTGAAAACTCCGGCTACTTGATTTGCCTGCATTTTTTTCATTTCCTGAATTGTATTTACGGTGTAGATGAAGATTGGAATTTTTAAATCTATTGCGTGTTTAAAAATTTTACTCCCAACTTGTGATTTATGCATATTAAGTGAGCTGGCACGAATTTGTTTTACGAATGCCATTGGGTCGCTCTTTATTGTTTCGAAATTTGGCTCGATTAAAAAGCCAAGTCTTACTTTAGCGGATAATTCTCGTAGCCGCAGTAATATCTTTGATTCGAAGGAAGAAATTACGATTCGATTCATGAGTTTATACTTTTGAATTAAGTTTAGTGTTTGTAATTCAATGCAAGAAGTAGAATGTTTTTTTTCAAATGCAGAGGATTTGATTTCGATATTTAAATCGATTTTACTTTTTTCGATTAACCGCAAAACTTCTTCTAGGGTTGGAATTCTTTCTTCATGAAATTTGGGATTTTTCCAAGAACCAGCATCTAGGAGTTTAAGTTTGTTAGACGCTGTTGCGCGAACTTTTCCGTTTCCATTTGTTGTTCTCTCCAGAGTATCATCGTGAATTACTATTGGTATTTTATCTTTCGATAGAGTGATGTCTAACTCAATCATATCCGCTTCTAACTCAATGGCTTTTTTAAACGCTATGAGAGTATTTTCGGGGTATTTGCCGCTAAATCCTCTATGTGCAATATTTTTCATTTAACTCTCCGAGATCGTAAAAATTAGTTTATTTTAATTCCTATTTTTTACATGCATAATTTAATTAGCAAGAAAGGAATAATTTTATGACACCGGACTTAGTTTTTAAGATAGCAAATATAATTGCACTCATTCCATGGATACTAATGGCTGCCCTACCTCGCTGGACTGTCACTGAAAAATTAATCAATTCCTACCTGTTCCCTGTTTTATTGGCTGCGGTCTACATTTTTTATATTGCCATAAGTCTGGGCAAAACAAACGGAGGGTTTTCAACATTAGACGGGGTTGCAAAACTTTTTCGCAATAAGAATGCCTTGCTTGCAGGTTGGGTCCACTATCTTGTTTTTGATTTATTTGTTGGAACATGGGAATGGAGGGATGCAATCCAGAATGGAATTTCGCACTTTATATTACTTCCTTGTTTATTTTTCACATTGATGTTCGGGCCTGCTGGATTTCTCCTCTATTATATCATTCGATTTTTTCTAGTTGGATATCCTATTTGATAGAGTTGATACAATGTTAAAAATGAAAAGGAAATACTTATGTATAATCTTTTTGTTAGTGGTTAATTCTGTTTATCCAGAAAAAATAATTACGACTAAGGAAGATTTGCCGGATGCGTATTTCGGTTTAAAAGTAGGTGCTGTAATTTCTCCAGCTTTCGGTTACAGATTGCGCGACTCATCATCTGGAGTATCGAATTCTCGGAAAGATGATCGAACTGGTTTTTCTATGCCTTGGACTTTGTTTATGATCAGTAAAGAATGGGAAGAAAAAAAAGTTACTGTAGAATTTTGGGGTGAAATTTTACGTTCTAGTAATTTTACATCTGATACTACTGCGGATAATGGTAATAAGTCGAATCCATATACCCTTGGAATTCGTAGGGCAAACGTGAAAAAAAATATTGAATACGGGGTATTTAATTTTTCCTTTATCGTTGGTATTCATGAACTCCCACATGTGTACACTCAATGGAATGGCTATTGGAAATGGCGTTATGTGGATAGGTCGCCAATGGAGTCGCTTGGGTTTTCTTCTCAAGCCGCCGATTTAGGAACATCCTTTTTAATGCAAGTAAAGAGTTTTAATCTTCATTTGGGAATTGTGAATGGAGAAGGGTATCGAGACTTACAAAACTCTACCTCTAGCGGATATGATGCTGTTAGCCGCTTTTCTTTTGAGCCACAGATTAAAAAAATAAAATTAGGCTTTCATGCGTTAGGCAGGGCAGGAAATGTTCTGGGAGTTGCTGGCGATGAATGTAAAGAAGGTAAAACGAATTGCCTTCCTTCGGATAATGATGTATTAACCAGAAAGGAACGAGACCTTCGGGCACAGCATAGTGAATCTATGGGTGGAGAATTTACATTATTATTCGACAAATATGTCAACTTAGGGATAGGAGTTCTTTGGAAAAAACAATATAGAGGAAAAATATTTGATAGACTAAATCCAAATCTACTTCCAGTTTACGAATCTGACTTAAAGGATAGGGCATTTTATGGCTGGCTGGGATTTGGTTTTTCTGATTTTCAATTAATTTTCCGTGGAGAGACTGGAAGAGGGGTTAATGGTATATTTACCCCTACTGTTCAAGGAGACAGATCTCGATTTACAAAGAAATCTATTTTTATCGAATATTCTTATAGCGATTCAGTGAGATTTGCTCTTGGTGGATCGGAGCTTTTTCAGTATGATAAAGATGGCGGCATTCGTAGAGATTATGTGGATATATATGGGGATGCTTCGACTAAAACAGCTTATGATAATCAATACTATTCTAGAATAAATCAGGGAATTGTATCTTACTCCAACAGAGATAGGCAATTATTTATTAGATCAACAATGGACTTTTAGGAAAACACTATGAAAATAAATCGTTCTGAATTTTTATCAAAGACAATCACCGCAATAACGGCAGTATCCGCTATTGGTAGTTTATCTGCTCAGACTTCTAATAAAAAGAATTTATCCGTCAAAAAAGTAACAGTTGTAGGTGCTGGAATTGCTGGACTTTATTCAGCATATCTATTGAAAAATTCTGGTTATGAAGTTTCAATTGTAGAAGCAAAGAATCGTTTCGGTGGACGTGTTTTAACTATATCTAACGATGAATCACAATTAACCTCAGAGTTAGGAGCAGAATGGATTCAGGAAAATCATTTTACAATCAAAAGTCTATGCAAGGAATTAGGAATAGAATTAAAAGCGTATCCAGTAATGAATGATATTTTACTTGGCGATAATTTAATTGAATCGAATCTTGTGAAACCTAATTCACAAACAAGAGAAATTATTAAACGAGTTATCTCTCTTTTTGAAAAAATGTCCCCTGAAAAAAAAGTTGGTTTGGACAAATTAGATATATACTCTTTTTTGAAATACCAAGGAGTAACAGAAGAAGAGCTGTATTTGCTAGATATAAAATACAGCGTAATCTTAGGGGAAAATATTCGAACGATTTCAGCAGAAAAAGCGATAGCTCTATTTGAGTTTACTGAAAATGGCTCCCCTTTTCAGTATAAAATACAAACTGGTTCTGAAAAAATCATCGACTCGTTAAAATCTAATTTAAAAGGGACTAACTTTATTATTTCAGATCCGATTATTTCGATAGAGGATTTAGGTAATGGTGTTATTCTGAAATCTAAATCTGGTAAAAGTATTTCGTCTGACGCATGTATTATTGCAATTCCTTCCAGCCAGCTAAATAAAATAAAAATTTATCCTGATCTACCTAAAGAACATAAACTTGCTTTACTCCAGTTGCGAATGAGTCGGATTACGAAAGTTTCTGCTCTTTATAAAGGGATTGATTATGTAAGAGACAAACTCTATATTCAGGGTGATGGTGTCTTTCAGAATATTTACTCAAACGGGGTTAAAAACAAAGCGGCAAACAAAGGAATCCTCACCTTGCTATCGTCTGGCGATAGGGCTGATACTTATTCTCGATTATCTACAGAATATTTACCGACATTTGTAAAACAAAATTTAGATAGTATCGAATTACTCTCTACTTTAAAATTAGAAAAGATCGATCTGAAAGCATGGCAAAATGAACCTTTTATAGAAGGAGCTAATTCTATTTATGCGCCTGGAACGTTTGATGTAAAATCTATACTAAAAAAGAATCACGGGCGAGTTCATTTTGCTGGAGAGCATTTAGGCAAATACAACGGTACAATGGAAGGAGCTCTTTTATCTGCCATTGATGCGGTGAATGGGATTTAGCCTCTCTTAATTCCAAGCTTAGAACGAACTCGATCTATTACAGGAGCTGCGGCAGAATGAGCTTTGCCAGAACCTTTCTGTAAAAGTTCTTCCACATAAGGACGGTTAGCCACGAGTTCCTCTCTTTTTTTACGATAAGGAGCAAAATAGTCCATGATGGTAGAAAATAATTCTTTTTTAACGTCACCATAGCGAAGCCCTGGTGTTTCGAATCTACTACGTAGAGTTTTTAAGTCCGTTTCATTTAGAAAAAGTTTGTAGATAGAAAAAATTACACTTTTGTCTGGATCTTTTGCCTCATCGATTCCGGCAGAGTCAGATACAATCGACATAACCGATTTTCGAATGGAAGATTCTTTATCAAAAAAGTTAATTGTATTTCCATAAGATTTAGACATTTTTGCGCCGTCTGTTCCGGGTATAATGGCAGTATCCTCATCTATCTCTGGCTCAGGAATTAAAAACGTACTTCCAAAATCGTGATTAAATTTATTAGCAATATCCCTTGTAAATTCTAGATGTTGTTTCTGATCTTTTCCAACAGGGACTCGCTGTGTGTCATACAGCAGAATATCTGCAGCCATGAGTATTGGATAAAAAAATAGACCGCCTGTAGGATTAATACCTTTAGCCGTCTTATCTTTATAGGAATGTGCTAGGTGCAATTGATTAACGTTAATGCATATACTTAAATACCAAGTAAGCTCGGTTACAAGAGGAACATCGGATTGAATCCAAAAGGTTGACTTTTCCGGATCAATACCCAGCGCCAAAAAATCGCAAACTGCATCAAATGTATTCTCCTCTAATGCTTCTTTTGATTTAAAAGTTGTTAGGGAATGTAAGTTCGCCACAAAACAAAAAAGGTCATGGTCTTTCTGATAACGAATCATTTTATCCATAACAGAAAAATAGTTACCTAGATGAAGTTTTCCTGAAGGTTGGACGCCGGTTAAAATTCTCATGGTTCCTTAGTCCTGCTTGGTTATCGTATAGGGTTTGGAGGTTAATCTCTCGTAATCGCTATAGAGTTTTTGTAATTCTGCTTCATTTCTTGCGCTTTGTCCGAGTTTCGCAAGGAGGGCACCATCTTTAAATATCACAGCGTAATTATAAAGGAGCCTTGTCATTTCAAATAGAACTTGAAATACTGTTTTTCCTGCTAAACGATTTTGAGAAACCATTTTACCATCCGCGAATGGAATAAATCTTTGCATGATTTTTATTTCTTCAATTACTTTTTCTTTTGTTAGAAGAGTCTTTTCGTTGATCTGCCCGCTTTCTTCATAACTCAAAGCTAACATGTGATTTTCAATCACTGTCGTCATTTTAGTTGCAAATTTATGAAAGAAGTCCGATCCTTCCGTTAAAACTTTTAACAATTGTGATTCAATTTGATCCTGCGTTCCTTTTGTTAAATGTTCTGAGTAATTTTGAAATCCATATTGGAAACTTGGGAATTTTCGATTGAATGCATCAAGTGTGCGGAGAATATTATTCATTCGGTCGATCTCTGGAAAGAATAAACCAATCTGCATGATCAGAACATCTTTTACTTGGTTTAGATCAAGTTTGACGTAGCCTTCTACGAGAGGAATATAATTACTCTGCAAATCACGGCAAACTAATTGGAGCAGCTTATGAGGAGTATTCTTAAAGTTTGATTTTAAAACGTCTGTCTGCATGTTCTCTGCATAGTAGTGAGCGACGTAGTCATCGATAATCAAATTTAAAAACTCAAAAGATAATTTCCCACCTTCTCCAAAGGAAAAATAATTTTTCTTTAAAAAGTCCAATTCATCTTTGATATTCAATTTAGATTGTATGTCATTGGATAGTTTTGCTGTTGCTAATTCTATTTGTTTTGTAACTTCTTGCGTAGCGTTAAATTTTCTTTCGTCAATGGGAGATACGTTTAGTGTTTTTTCTAGCTCAGTCCATGGAACTAATTTTTTGGTCATTACAACATGAAAGGCGACTATCGCATCCGTTAGAGATGGTTTGCGTGATTCTAGAGTTAAACCGTAATTTAACCCAGTTAGAATAGATTCTATTTTGGGATAAAGTTTTGCTTCTGTCTTGATTAACGCAGGAACTTTATCCATGATGATTTCTTTTGTATCAGGGCGATTTAAAATTCGCGCATAGTACATTTGCATTTTTGTTGATCTACCCAGAAAAACTTCGGCAGAAATTTCATCTCGAAATAGGCTATCTAGAGAAATAAAAGTATTGAAGAACCTGTTGTAATTTAAGACTACATTATAAACAAGAGGAGTCCAAATTCTCCAACCAACTTGTTCTGAATATTTGAGTGCTTGAATTGTACTTATTATTTCATCTTCCTTTAAGGAACGAAAAATTTTCTCCACATTCTTAGAGATTGTGGGTTTACGAGCGAATAGCCCTAACTCGAGAGTTTTAGTTTCTTTCGCAAACTTCGCAATATTATTTCCACCGCCAAAAAGTTTATCCATAAAACCGCCAGAATTATCTGTAACGGCTGGAATTTGAGCGGAGGTTTGATTTTTAGGTACCATTGGTTTAGGATTACCAATATTACCCGCCATGGAGGATGACTTAGAAGTTTCAATTTTGCTTTCTGTTTGAGCAGGTTCTTCTTTTATTCTTTCTTTTCTTTCTTGCTCTTCATCAATTTTTTTTATCAAGTCAATGCGAATAAAAACATCATTCGAGCGAGTGATTGCATCATCAATTAATTGCTGATGTTCGGGTGAACGCTTCTTTCTGTATAATGAGGCGAAGATTTTATGAGCTTCTGTTCTGGATGCTGGATTCAAATTATTCCCTCTGGTTCAAAGGATTCTCTACAATTTGCGCATTAGCTGGAGGATGAAAATTGAATATACTAGAAGAAAGTCCAATATTGGTTTGAACTCCCGAAAAACTGATATCCATAAAATCAGACCTGCCTTTTGCTTTTAATTTCAGAGACTTTATTATATTATTCGGCGTAACACTGACAATAATTTCCTCATAATATTTCGTATCTGATTTAAGTTTCAAGACTTTTCCTGAAGCAGTGACAGTTTCGTAGCCAGAGAGCAAACCCCCGATTCCGCCAGTGAGTCCCTTCAGGTCTTGTTTTCCGGCGATCCCACGGGCAGGAGAGTAAATCCAAAGATGCCTTCCATTTCCCGATAAAACCCGACCGTCGGAAAATTTTACATTTAAACTCCCTGGTCTTTTATAGGAGATGGATCCAGAGAGTCCATCAATAGATATATTTGCTCTAAAGCTTTCAAAACTATTCATTGTCCCGACAATGCTATTTAATAATTCCTCCCCTGATTCGGCAGAGAGAGAAATGCTTAAAAATATAGCAAAAATTAGAGAGAAAAATTTCATTTTTTCAACGTACAGGCTTAGGGGTTATACTACAATTAATATTTTTGTATCGAATACCCAGCTTTCTAATCTCGTTTCACACGCTCGTGCTGATTAGAAAGCTAAAGTAGATTGGGATTGCCTGTCGGTGACTTGGGGCTAATGCTTCGACTCTACTCAGCACAAGTCGCCCCAAACCTCATTATTTTTCTTGTTTTTTAAAAAGATTCCTACAGACTGATAAATGCCTTTACTACTTCGGGAGGAGCCTGCACCAATTCCACAAGCACACCTTCTGAACAGAGCGGAAACTCTTCATTACCCTTTGGGTGAATAAAACATACGTCAAAACCACTTGCCCCTTTTCTAATTCCACCCGGAGTAAAACGAACACCTTGCTCTGTTAGCCATTTAACGCAAGCTTGCAAATCATCAATCCAAAGTCCAATATGATTTAATTTTGGATCGTGAACTTTGGGACTTTTGTTGGGATCAATTGGCATCATCAAGTCAACTTCAACAGCAAAATTCCCATTTCCAATTTTGTAAATGTCTTCGTCTACGTTTTCTTTTTCACTTTTATAATTTCCAACTTTTGTAAGTCCCATGATGTCACCCCAAAACTTACTGAGTTTGTCTTTGTTTTCATTGCCTATCGCAATTTGTTGAATTCCTAAAACTTTAAATGGTCTCATAAATGCTCCTAGAATTAAGTAGTTACAAAATTTTCTAATTAACCAATAAGGCAAGAGAATTATTCAGGTTTAATATTGTATTTTTTCATTATGGAAAGAATTTCCGCTGAGTCGGTTAACTTGTCTATGTTCATTTCGATGACTTCGGAGGATTTTACGGTATATCCTTTTGTTTGTTCGGTGAGAGTAATTATTCCTAGTTTGTCTCCGAGCAAATCTCCAGTGGAATAAATCCGCACACCGTTTACTTCCGAATAGCCGCTTTTGGGGGAAGCAGAGTTTTTTTCCCCACCGTAAATTAATAGGAAGTTGGAATTGAGAGAAGCTAACTTTAAAGCTTCCTCTTTACTACCATTTAGGAGAATAATCCAGTTATCCGCTTTCATTTCTCCTTGTGAGGAAGTCAGTTTGGAAAGAGTAGTTTCTAGGTTTTGTACAACTAATTTCGATTTAACTTCACTGGGAAGATTGTAGAGGATTGTTGGACTAGTAAGATTGATTATTCCATAAGTTTTGTCTTCCCGTTTGAGATAAGTAATCTGTTTCCCAAAAGAACTTGTCCTAAAAAATCCCTTTTGAAATAAATTAGCCGATTGGGTTTGATAACGATTATCCTCTAAAATGGAAATAGTATTTTCCTGTAAATCATTCACTCCAATTCCTACTGCGTGATAACCCAATTTCTGAAAGGATTCGAAAATCGCATTCGCTTTATCAGTAGAACTTTTGACATCTAAAGAATTTCCTGTATCAACTAAAATGTCTTTGCTTGGATTTACACCGATTTGTTTTAAAAAGCTTGCTCTCTTTGCGAGACCAACAGAAAGTTTCAATCCACAAATACAAGAATATAGGTTTCCGGTTAAGTTAGAGCTATATACGATTCGTATGTCTTCGGGTGAAAGGGAAATTGTGAATAGAAAGAGAGATAGTAGTATGATTTTGAATTTTATATTCATTGATAAATTATTGATTCCCTGCCAATACTAGTCAATGCAAACTTATGAAGAGCTTAAGATATTTAGGAGTATGTAAAAGCATTAACCATGCTATTCTCCTAAACTGCAAATATAGAAAATTATACTTGCAGGAAACCGAGTAAGTGCAAATATAGAAAATTATACTTGCAGGAAACCGAGTAACTAATAATGAAAATAGGCAACTTTAAATCGGGAAAACTTCTCCAAAGATTTAACTACAAGAGTTTTGAGCCAAATTATGTAGATATACCTTGGCGAATAGACGATGCCGAATTAATTATGCTTTTAAGTGATGCTAGTCTTAAATTGGGCGAGTTAAATGCATTTTCTCAGTTGATACCCGATATTGATTTTTTCATAAAAATGCATGTCTTTAAAGAAGGAACAGAAAGTAGTCGGATAGAAGGAACGCAGACTAACATAGATGACGCTGTTCAAAAAGAAGAAAACATTCAGCCAGAAAAAAAAGATGATTGGCAGGAAGTACAAAACTATGTCCAGTCCATGAACCAAGCAATCGAGAGTCTAAAAACATTTCCTCTGAGTAATCGTTTGTTAAGACAAACACATAAAACTCTTTTGCAAGGTGTGCGCGGCACATCGAAGTTACCCGGTGAATTTCGCCAAAGCCAAAATTGGATTGGTGGAAGCAGTTTGAAAGATGCAGTTTTTATTCCACCACATCACGATTCCGTGAACGATTTAATGTCTGATTTGGAAAAGTTTTTAAATAATGAAAATACTCCTGTTCCACCATTAATAAAAATTGGAATCGCTCATTACCAATTTGAAACAATTCACCCGTTCCTTGATGGAAACGGTCGTATTGGGCGTTTGCTCATAACGCTTTTTTTAGTAAGCAATCAACTTTTGTTTAAACCAACTTTATATCTTTCTGCATACTTTGAAAAAAATAAATCGTATTATTATGACAACTTAACTCGTGTTAGGACGCATAACGACTTAGTCCAATGGCTAAAATTTTTTTTAGAAGGTGTTCGTAGTACTTCCGAAAATTCAATTCAGACATTCAAATATATCATTACATTAAGAACTGAGACAGAAAATAAAATTGGCTCCCTAGGAAAAAAACAACCCTTAGCAAAATCCCTATTACAATTTCTATTTACGAATCCAGTCGCAGACGCAGGTGATATAGCAAAAGCTCTTTCGGTTAACGTTTCGACTGCTCTTCGACTGATTGATGATTTTATGAAATCACAAATATTGATTGAAAAAACGGGCTTTAAAAGAAATAGAATTTTTTCTTTCGATAGTTATATCAAATTATTTAGATGAAATGAATAAATTAATCTTTCTAATTTTCTCTCTGCCCTTCAATTTTACAAAAGTGGAGACTTCTCCAAACATATAATGAATGGAAATCAATTATTGATGTTTTTTTAGTTGTTCTCAATATCGTAGCGGCAGGTATTTCTATTTGGGATTATTTTCATAAAGATAAGAAATAGATTTTGTTTCATATACTATAATCATTCGAGCGGCAAAGTCTTGTAAGTTTAAAGGACGGACAACATCGTTTGAAATTTGCAAAGATGGTAGGCTTGCTGTTTATTGATGTGTGGATTGAATCCTAAAAAACCCCCTTTTTCACCCCCATTTGCTTGGTCACAAATCCAACGCCTTCGTCGGGGGGGATTTTACTTGTCATTCTTAACATTTCCAAAAAACTATGATTAATGCCTACTCTACATTGGATTGGAAAAGAAAAAGTCATAAACCACCACAGAGATGTTCCGTTTAGGACTCTTGAGCATAAATACTCGTATCCGTCGCTTCGACTCCGCTCGCCAGGGCTAGCGACCGAACTCAGTGGCAACAAAATCATCCACGGCGACAATCTGGAAGCACTCAAAAGCCTTCTTCCTGAATACGAGGGGCGAATCAAGTGTATCTGCATCGACCCTCCGTATAACACTGGAAACGAAAACTGGATTTACAATGACAACGTAAACGATCCCAAAATTAAAAAATGGCTTTCCCAAGTCGTCGGCAAAGAAGGCGAAGACCTAAGTCGTCATGACAAATGGCTCTGTATGATGTATCCACGTTTGCAGTTACTGCATAAACTTATGACGGATGATGGAGGGATTTTTGTTTGCATTGATGACAACGAACAGGCTAATTTGAAGTTGCTTGTAAATTAAATTTTTCTATAAATTCCGTTGCCTTTAAATTCGAGTAATCCTTTATCTCTTAATACTTGCAGTTGTTGTCGTATTTTATCTTTTATAAAATTGTTATTTGGAAATTTCTTTTTTAATAAACCTTCGAAAGAATACATTTGATTTAGGTTAAATTCATTTTCACTGATTTTTTCAATTAAATTTAATATTTCAATAGCCCATCCTCTACTCTCTAGCTTCTGCTTTCCAATAAAAGCAGTTTTAGACCAAGTTGCAATAACATTACTTTTGTTTTCAACTCTACCATTTTTAATTAGAAATATTTTGCCCGTCGATGGAATATTTTGAAGAAGGATATTACAACCAATCCAGCCAGCTCTTCTCGCATTGTTACTTAACGGTTTCCTTTCTTGAATTATACTATCTACAAAATAATGTTTAGGAATCACAAGAAAATTTTGAACCTCTAATTTCTTGAATGAGTAGTTTAAAAAAAAGAAATGTGGATTATTACTTGAATTAATTCTTTGGATCATAGTCTCATACGCGCCATCCACTATTTTTAAAGAGAAAGAATCCCGTTTACTTTTTAATTCATATTCTGATTTACAAGAAATACAAAAAAAGTCTCCAACCGGATTGTTATTACTAACGAATTACATTCAAGAAAATTCCAAGAGAGATTCCGAGGATATAGGATAATGGTTAATTATTAATGTTGAATGGTTAATGGAAGAGTGTAACGTCCTAAGCGATGATAATGTCGATATTGAGGAGAGAGGATGAAGATGAGGATTTATTTAGATAATTGTTGTTTCAATCGACCTTATGATGAGCAGTCACAAGCTAAGGTTAAGTTGGAAACGGAAGCCAAACAGTTCATTCAAGACTTGGTTAAAATAAAAGAAATAGAATTAATATGGTCTTATGTTTTAGATTTTGAAAATTCTCGTAATTCCTCAGATGAAAAACGATTATCTATTCAATCTTGGAAACAATTAGCTATCCAAAACATTCTAGAAAATGAAGCTGTTCTAACTAGAATGGAAAGTTTAGAAGAATTAGGCTTTAAAAGTTTAGATGCTTTACATATTTCCTGTGCGATTGAAGGAAAAGCAGACATTTTTTTAACTACTGACAATGGAATTTTGACTAGAAAAAATTTGGTAAAAGAAATAAGATTGATGAATCCTATACATTTCTTCGAGGAGAAACAAGATGAAAACTGATTCTGAGATAAGATACGAGGGAATGAATACCCTTTTAAAATATATGGATAATCTGGATGCTGAAAGATTTATTACTCTCATAAAAAGAGAAAATTTTGATTACACTAAGTGGAGACAAAATCTTTTTACTGGAATGACCGGTCGCGAAATTAGTAAAGCGGCTATGGAATATCAGAAAAATCTTAAAGATGTTTCAATAGTAAAATAAATTATGCGATCTGATACTGAAATTAAAATGCAAGCCTTCCAAGTGTTATTTCAAAGTCTAGGCAGTTTAGAAACAGAAAGATTTATTTCTATCATCAAAAGAAATAATTTTGATTATACGAAATGGCGAGAGAATTTACCAAAATTCAACAATGTCCAAGAATTGAGTCAAGCATAAAGCTCATCTCTTGAATAGATATGAAAATCTTTTACTTTGATTGGATTCGATAAAAATTTCGAATAACGAGTTTTCATGGTTTACATCCTATAAATTTAATTTTATAAATTATATATACGTTAGGCAAGAACTAAAAAGGCTTGAAATAAAATTGCTTATTGTTTAATTTAAGAGTATGAAAGTATTAATTGATGTACCAGATAAAAAAGCTGATTTTATAATTGAAGTTTTACAAAATTTTTCATTCGTAAAAACTACTGCGATCACACCTCAAAAAGCAGAGCTTCTAAAAGACTTAAAAGATTCAGTAGATCAAATTAACTCTTTTAAAAAAGGCAAAATTAAATTAAAAAGTGCGAAAGACTTTTTAAAATCTTTATGAAATTGCATTATGATATAAAGACAACTTCTATATTTGAGAAGCAATCTAAGAAATTAATCAAGAAATATAAATCATTAAAAGAAGAGCTAGCTGGATTAATTCTAAGTTTAGAAGAAAATCCTGCACAAGGGATACCTTTCAGTAACCACTGTTTTAAAATTCGTATTTCCATAAAATCGAAAGGTAAAGGAAAATCAGAAAAGACTTTCGATATTTCGAAGCCGTTTACGGAATTCTGGCGTGAGCATGTATCTATCGTATATGTAAATTAAAATGTTCATTTCGTCTATAATTTATTTACATGACTCACCAAAACGAGCTCACTTCCGATTATCCGCAAGTATGCCAATAAAATCCCCAATAAATTCAAATGAGTCAATGAAATACTAGCTCATTTCAATTTTTCTTAGTTCGAAAAAGGGGTTGAAACCGCAAAATTTTTATCAGATTTGGAACCCTGGGTTCCAAATTGGAAGGGATTTTTATAATTAAGGATAATTAATATTATCCTCACTTGGGTAAAAGTTTCACTACTCGTAGCGTTAGCGATTGTAGTGGAAATGCTTCTTAGCATTGGAGCGGAAAGCGCGGCGGCGGTTTTGCGATATATCGGTAATCGCGCAAATGAAGGCGCGAAAACGTTTTCGCGCCTTCATTTACGCGATTACCGAATAAAATAATGTCGCCGCAACGCCCCCAATTTCCCCACCAAGATTTCCTTGCTAAATCAAGCCCTTACACAAAAATGTCATGTAAGTATTCTTACTAAATAAATTTTCATAGGAAAACAAGATGGAAGAAGCGGTAATCATTGACGGCGTGAGAAGCGCATTTGGGAGTTTTGGCGGAACTTTAAAAGATTTCGGTGCCACAGAAATGGGTGTGGAAGTGGCTAAGGCTGCGATTGCTAAAGCGGGCGTAAATGCAAGTGATATTGGGGAAAGTATTTTCGGGAATGTAGTTCCTTCTGGAAAAGATTCGATTTATCTCGCAAGACATATCGGTCTTAAAGCTGGTCTGAAAGTAGAAACTCCAGCGCTTACAGTCAACAGGCTTTGTGGCTCTGGAATGGAAGCAATTATTCTCGCCGCGAAGAAAATTTACTTAAATGAGGCTAGTGTCGTGTTAGCCGGAGGTTCTGAGTCTATGAGCCAAGCTCCATACGTTGTGCGAAATGCTCGTTGGGGAATCAAATACGGTGCAGCAGAATTCGAAGATAGTTTAAACCAAGGTTTGACAGATATGTATGTGGAACTTCCGATGGGAATGACTGCGGAAAATCTTGCTGTTCAATACAGCATCTCTCGTCAAGAACAAGACGACTGGGCGGCGATTTCCCAAGAACGTGCCGAGAGAGCTACTTTAGATGGTTTATTGAAAGAGGAGATACACTCTATTACCCTCCCAGGAAAAACTC
The DNA here is from genome assembly GCA_017996175.1 of Leptospiraceae bacterium. Lineage (GTDB taxonomy): Bacteria > Spirochaetota > Leptospiria > Leptospirales > Leptospiraceae > UBA2033. Next base: position 48,039 of record JAGOHK010000010.1, on the reverse strand, counting down.
CTATCGTATTTGAGAAAGATGAATTCATTCGTGGGAAAGCTTCTAAGGATAAAATGGCTTCTTTAAAGCCTGCTTTCAAAAAAGATGGAACGGTTACTGCTGGTAATGCGTCAGGTATCAACGACGGTGCAGGGGCAGTGATTGTATCTTCTCGTTCTTACGCTGATAAGTTAGGCAAAAAGCCTCTAGCGATTATTAAGTCTTATGGTCATAGCGGATGTGATCCTGCTAAGATGGGAATTGGTCCTGCTCTTGCAATTCCTCGTGCTCTTGCATCTGCTGGTTTGACTTTGAAAGATATGGGTCTTGTTGAGGTAAATGAAGCATTTGCCGCTCAATACCTTGCTGTTCAAAAAGAGCTTGGACTTAATCCAGAAATCACAAACGTAAACGGGGGAGCCATTGCTATCGGACATCCGCTTGGGGCAAGTGGTGCTAGAGTAACTCTAACACTTGCTTATGAGATGAGACGTAGGAAAGTTAAATACGGAGTAGCCTCACTTTGTATCGGAGGCGGGCAAGGAATCGCTATCGTTCTAGAAAATCCGAATCTTTAGTCTTCTCCAACTGAGAGGCTAAGAGCTAATAGGTATTCAGGGAAAGTGATTGTTTCAGAAAACTCCATACCGATCATCGTGTGGGGTTTTTTCTGAAACTCATAGTCTCTCTTCCAAGCAATTCGACCGGTTATTTCCATGTTATCCCCTGTAGGCCAGTGTAAGACAGATCCCTCACTTACTTCATTTACTTCGGGTTGAAAACTAGCTGGCATAATTGCACAAAGTCCCGTCTCGGAAATATTTCCTAGGTACCCGCTAAAATTCTCATCGCTTGTATGAAGTTGAACGGCATAATCTGCAAAGTCTTTTGGGAAAATTCTATCTGCTTTTCTTATCTCTGAGTTCATATCAAATGTCTAAAATACGTATTGAAAAATGCAAGAAGTTTTTTCCAAGAAAGCTAAGTTGCAATGCAAAGGTTTTGGCTAGAAATATTTCCACAAATACTTATTTGATTCAGTACACGGCTCTTTAAACTTGGTAATTATCCCATGATAAAAATTGGCAACGTCGAAATTCAGAATAATATCGTCCTTTCTCCTATGGCTGGAGTTTCGGATAGTCCATACCGTCAGATTTGTCGGGAAATGGGCTCAGGCTTTGCATACACTGAGTTTGTGAGTACGGATGGAATTAGCCATCATTCTAAGAAATCCATTGACTTGTTTCGCTTTCAAGAAATGGAGCGCCCTATTTCTTTTCAAGTTTTCGGCAACAATCTCGAAATCATCACCGAGGCTTGTCGCATTATCGAAGATTTGGGACCTGACATAATTGATCTTAACATGGGATGCTCTGTCGCCAAAGTTTCTCATCGTGGCTCTGGGGCAGGACTTCTTCGAAAGCCTGAATATGTTGGTAAAATTATCGAGTCGATGACTCGCACTGTAAAAGTTCCCGTCACTGCCAAAATTCGAATCGGTTGGGATCACGATAGTTTGAATTACCGTGAAATTGTGCACGTTTTACAAGAAGCTGGAGCGCAAGCGATTTCGGTTCATGGTAGGACTAAAACAATGGCATACACAGGATTTGCCGATTGGAATATAATTTCTGAAATTAAATCTTTCGCGAAAGTTCCTATCTTTGGAAATGGGGATATTCAAAGTTACGCGCAAGCACAAGAACGAATTCGAACTTCCGGCGTAGATGGAGTTTTGATTGGTCGCTCAGCCATCGGTAATCCTTGGATTTTTGCAGGCATTGACAAATCAACTTTAACTTTTCCCGAGGTTCGTTCTATGATCTTTAGACATTTAGATCTAATGACAAATTTCTACGGGGAGCAGTTGGGGCTTGTTTTATTTCGCAAACATGTCGCTAAGTATCTCAAAAATTATTTTGGAGTTTCCGAGCTTCGTCATAAATTAGTGACTACCCCAAGTCTGGAAGATTTTGTTGGCTATTTGAATGCGTTTAACCCCGATCAATTTAGAATGGAAACGGAAGAAGATTCTGAAAAATTAAACTGTGAAACTTATGCAACGGTAGAATGAAATTATTGTAAAAAAATTCTTGCTTTCAGTAAATAAATTTCGTATATTTTAAATATGAACTATTTCAAACATATTACTTTATCTCTTTTTTTCTTTCTATCAATTACTAGTTTAACCGCCCAAGCAAATTGTGAAAAATTTGAATCCTTAAAGCAGGCATTCAAAGAGGAAAATATCGAATCTGTTTGCGAATTAGATCTAAGCGATCAAAACTTAAAAGAACTACCCGATAACATTGGAAATCTACCCAACCTAGAAATACTCCGTTTAGAAAATAATAGATTAAAGAGTCTTCCTGATTCTATTATAAAATCTAAAAAAATCCTGAGATTACATTTAGATTTCAATCAATTCGAATCTGTTCCTGAACCCATCTTGAAATTAGAAAAATTAGAAAAACTTTCCATGAATAATAATTTTCTAAAAGATCTACCACAGAGTATTGGAAATTTAAAGACGTTGAAATATATGAGCTTCATGAATAATCAACTTTCCACAGTACCTAGACAAATCGGGAAACTTAAAAAATTGATGTTCTTGAATTTAATTTCTAACGAATTAACAGAATTACCCGCCGAACTTTTCAGCATCCCTCTTTTGGAGAATTTATATTTAGGTAGCAATGAAAAATTAAAAATTCCTAACGATATTTATGAAATGAAAAAACTAACAAGGCTTTCCCTAAGCGGAACAGCCTTAGAAAAAATTTCCCCTGATATTAAAAATTTGAAAAATCTAAAATGGTTATCTGTTAGCTCCAACAAAATAGAGAAACTTCCAGATGAAATTTGCGAATTAAAAGAATTGGAAGCTTTATTTATTGGTTACACCAATATCACAAAACTTCCTGCTCAATTTGAAGAACTTAAAAAACTAAAAAAAATTTCTCTCTCAGATCTTGATTTAGGATCCATTAAGGAAACAGAAATAAGAAACTCCTTTCCAGAAGCTGAAATAGAATTTTAAATTGTCATTCCCGAGTTCTTTTGGAGGGAATCTCAATTTCTAAAGATCCCCGATAATAGCTTGGCTGCTGGAGAGTGGAATTTTCGGGGATGACAAAATTACTAAGGGACAAATAACACTTTGCCGCTTGTCATATTATGTTTATAAAACTCAATCGCTTTATAACCATCATCTAGCGAAAAACGTTTGTTAATCTCTGATTTAAAATCAGTTCCAAGGTTCTCTTGCGCGTCCTTAACAATATCAGAAAATTCGTCAGGAGGAGTATCCGCAATCCAATAACTAAGCCAGAAACCCTCTACTTTTTTCCTTTGAAAAATCAATGAGCCTGCGGTGACGCCTATCGGTTCTTCGGATAACGCCCCGTATACGACAAGTTTAGAATTGGCAGGCATCATATTAAATACATCCTCACCCGTTCTTCCCGCCACTGCATCAATGGCAAGTGTGATCTCTAATTTCTTTACAAGTCTTGAGAATGTTCTCTCAAAATCAGATGAAGAGGAATTTAAAACATACTCCGAACCAATTGATTTTAATAGTTCAACTTGCTCGTCTCTACGAACAATATTGATAACAGGAAGTCCTTTACGTGTCGCATATCGTTGAATCATTTTTCCGAGTGCGCTGGCGGCAGCAGTTTGGACAATCCCGTTACGTTTCTCTTTAATTGCGATATTAGTAAGCCCACAAGCAGTCAGAGGATTGACAAAAAATGTTGCTCCTTGCTCGAGTGTAACTTTATCAATTAGCGGTATACAGTTGTATTCCGGTGTGACCATATATTCAGCCCACGAACCATCGCCCATGTAATGCGCAGAGCAAGCAACTCTATCTCCAATTTTTACTTTTGTAACTGCTGAGCCTACCGCAACAATAGTCCCACTTCCTTCAAATCCTCCGCCGCAGGGAATTTTCTTTTTGATTCCATACAGCCCCCTAATAAACATTAGATCCGAGGGGTTAATCGAAGAAGCCGCAATTTTTACAAGTACATCAGTTTCCTTTAGAGGACTAATTTTTCTCTGCGTTACACGAATTGATGTTTCTAATCCATCGTAATTTATTAGTTCGATTGCTTTACCTGTTTCTGGAATTGTAGTCATTTATATCTCTCTTGTTCATAAGAATTTTTATTTATGCTAAAAATTTATAGCAAAAGGGTAAAGCATAAAATTTGAATTGGGTTTAGCTAAGTTTTAATTTTTTTCCAATTATCATCACTTGACTTTTTTTGATATTAAGTAAAATGAAGTACATGGAAGAATTTATACTAAATGACTCTGGTGAGCTTTTTATTCGCTGGAATGTAAATACAAATTTTAGAAAATTGGCGATGAACGAATTGGTTTCAATGTTACTTCAAGAATTTAGGCAAACAGGCGAAGCATATCAAACATTCACAGAAATAGATGGAAAGTTAATAGGTGGAGAAAAAGTAGCCATTATCCGCAACCTAAGAGAAATCATTCAAATTTCTATAGAAATAAAGAATATCCTCTTTACTAAATATATAAAAACTCAAAATCCCTCCGACAAGTTAAAATTCAAATTCATTGACGAGTATTCTTTTCAAATCACTTACCATTACACAGAGAAGGAAATAAACAGTATAAAATCCGTAAAAGAATGGTATGATAATTATTTTAAGGTGGAAGTTTTAAACTTCATCAATGATCTAAAAAGAGCGCTAGATGATAAAATAATTACAGAAGAGGAAGCTCTCGGACTTAGTGAAATTTTAAATCAGATGATTATTGGTGCCGCTATTCTATATAATAAATTGTCATACGAAAACATTATCAATTAATTTCCGTGAGCTATTAATCAAATTTTTTCTTTTCCGATATAAAAAAGAGCAAAGTTTTTCTAGTACAAGCTTTCTGAAAAGAGGATACGATGAATACCGGAATACTGATTGATAAATATAAAATGGATTCTAGAAATTTTCTTAACCTTGGGATTTCTCTCCTATTCCTAATTAGTTTAACCATTTCCCGAATAATTTATGCTGCCCCTGAAGTGAAAGTATTCCCAATCCCAGGAAATATCAATACGGATATGCAAGAGTTTGCGCCATCTCTTACTGCCGACGGGAAAACGATGTATTTTTATTCTAAAAGAAATAATTCAAAATACACAGACCTTTATAAATCAACTTTCGCAAATGGAAAATGGACAAACCCTGTCGAATTACGCGGATTAAACTCTCCATTCGACGACCAGAGTCCTTTTATTTCAGAAGATGAAAAATTCATCGTGTTTTCTTCCAACCGCGACGGGTCAATCGAATTCAAACTTCCGAACGGCAAAATAGGAGTATCCCGAGATTTGTATTATGCAGAGCAAGTTGGCGGCAAATGGGCAAAAGCCTCAAGTCTCTCTGATAAAATAAATACAGAGGAAATGGAGGAAAATCCTTTTTTACACGGAAATGATTTTTACTTTACTCGTTATCCATTTGGAAATCCAAGTGAAGCAAAAATTTGGAAAGCAAAAATCACTGGGAACAATTTAAAAGAACCTGAATTGCTACCTTCCCCCATTAACCAAGAAGGCTCTTCCAATATTGCGGCAGTTATTTCAAAAGACGGCAAATACATTTACTTCGCTTCAAATCGTGCTGGTGGTTATGGTGGATATGACATCTATCGTTCCAAGATTGAAAAAGATGGAAGTTATAGTGAGCCAGAAAATTTAGGTCCAGAAATTAATACAAAAGGTGATGAGGCATACATGGTAATTGATCGAGCGAATAATTCGTTTTACTTTTGCCGCAAAAATCCTAACGAGAATTACGATATATATACCGCTCTAATCATAAAAGATGAAGACGAGCCAAAACTAGCGATCAAAGAAAATCCTGTCCGAGACAAACCAATTGAAGAGGCAAAGATAGATACACCGAAAAAAGATATAGAAATCCCAAACGTTGTAGAACTTCCAAAGAAAGATACAGTTAAAGACGAAATCAATAAAACTTTAAAGGAAAAGAAAAAACTAACTCTCAATAGCGTTCACTTTGATACTAATTCGAGTGAAATACTTTCCGACTCATTTCCTGTTCTAAATCAAATTGCAGATTTTTTACGTGAGAATCCTGATACTAAAATTAAAATCACAGGGCATACAGATTTAACGGGTGATGTTTCGCTTAACAAGATATTATCCGTAGAAAGAGCAGAATCGGTTCGAGCTTACTTGCATTCAAAAGGAATTGAGCGCAAAAGAATGATTCCCGACGGGAAAGGATCAACACAACCAGTAATTAATAATTTAGATCCCGAATCAAGTCGAATTAACCGACGTACTGAATTTCAAGTAGTGGACTAGACGTTATTTACTTTTGAATATCTGAGATAAGAATAAAGTAAATTCTTCTTTTGATGATTTTGGTTTAAAGCTTTTTAAATTTAGATTTGGATTTTTCTTTGTAAATTCGAAAGATTTATTTCCTTCATATTGAAAATTAAACGAAGAAAAACTAGGATCAATTTTAGATAAAGAAATTTGAAAGTTTTCAATATTTTTATGCCAATAACTAGCAGTTCCATATAAATATCCTATTTGTCTTTCTATCTGTAATGTTTTAGAATCAATTTCTACGGAAGCATCTGCCGGAGTTTTATTGTATTCCCCATCATAGATTACTTGCATATTTAGTTTTTGGTTCGCTTTAAACTTCATAGTGAGAGTAGCACCCACAAATACTTTCGGTGATTCCCCTTCATTCATACGCGCAAAATTACAATTAACCACATGACCGTTTACAAAAACAGTAAGCCTTTTCCTGAAATAATCAATTACCTCGTCTTCTGGCATTCCATTTTGTAGAACACCTAAACTAGTATACATAGGAAATACCATTTTAATTTGCTTATCTTTTCCATGATTGAAGAATGTGTAACTGATTTTCATTTCGTATTTATCATGCAATAGAAAAATACGAATATGTTCATCTTTCATCTGAATTTGATTTTCCTGTTCTGGAATCGGCTTGGAGTCAGACATATTAAAATAAGGCATCCAATTCGCAAAAATACTTGTTTGAAAAAGACTAAATAAAAGTAAGATGGAAAACCATTTCTTCATGGAAGTTTTATTATTTAGAGCGTTTTCCAAAGCGAATTTTTTCTCCAACAAAAAAATTAATAGTTCCAAGGTTCTGATAGGTTCTTATAAAAATTCTTTTAAATCTAAAAGAATTTCCGATTGAAAGAGAGGGTGAATAGAATCAGCCGCAGTTAAAACTGCGGCTAATTGGTATTTGTCGTTTGATGGATTTTGAAACACTTCGAGAGTTTTGTTTTGCAAATTAAAAATCCAGTATTCAGGAATTTTTGCGGATGCATAAATGTCTGCTTTTTCCCGATCGAATGCGATAGTGGAAAGAAAAATTTCGATTACTAAGTGCGCATAACTAGGATGTGCCTCTGCATAAAAATCCTCTCTAAAATCTACAATCGCCAAATCGGGTTCCGGCTCAGAGTGTTTTAGTGTCAATGGTTTTTCACTAGAGATGCTATGTTGAGAAGAAATAGATTTTTGAAAAAATTGAATGAGCTTACGAACTAAAGCAGAATGAATAGGTGACTTTGGCATTTTTTTAATAATAACTCCTTCAATTAACTCAGCTTTTTCGGAGATTAGATTCTTTTCGGCAAGGTAATGATAAGCCTCAACACTAATAGGAACAAAATTTTCTCGAAGGAATTCTTTTTGTAATACATTGGCTACCATGACTTAAATTTGAACCTTTTTACAAATCTGTCAAGACTTTTCTGGTAATTCACATTAACTAAAATGACAAGCCGATACATGAGTTTTAGAAAGCACTTTTACTGGCGGAATTTCTCGTTTGCAAATATCTTGTGCAATTGGACAGCGTGTATGGAAATAACAGCCATTAGGCTTATTTAATACGCCAGGAATTTCACCCGATAAAATGACTCTTTTCTTTTTACGGTTTTCTAATTCGAATGTTGAGGCAAATAAGGATTTTGTGTAAGGATGAGAAGGCTTTTCTACGATTTCTTTTTTGCTTCCTACTTCAACCACTTTTCCCAAATACATTATTGCAATGTCATCTGAAATATGCGTGATGATATTTAAGTCGTGCGAAATAAATAGTAGAGAAAGATTTTTATCTTTCTTATAATCAGCAAGTAAGTTGATTACTTGAGCTTGGTTCGATACATCGAGTGCGGAAACAATTTCATCACAAACAATAAATTCTGGATTTAAAATCAGGGCACGGGCAATCGCAATTCGCTGTCTCTGTCCACCAGAAAATTCGTGCGGATAACGAGTGAGTATGTCCGATTTGAGACTCATCTTTTCTAAGATGGCAACTACTAGGTCTTGGGATTCTTTACGAGAAACTTTTTTGTGAATCGTAAGTCCTTCTGTGATGATTTCAAAAATAGTAAGCCTAGGGTTTAAAGAAGAGTAAGGGTCTTGGAAAATAATTTGCAGATTTTTTCTGTAGGGGAGTAATTCTTTTTGGGAAAGAGTAGTTAACTCAACCCCATTATATTTTATACTTCCAGAATCAAAGGACTGTAAACGAAGGATTGTTCTGCCTAATGATGATTTGCCGCAACCTGATTCCCCAACTAAGCCAAGAGTATGTTTGTCAGGAATTGTAATATCTACATTTTCTACAGCACGAATGATATTCTTTTTGAAAAACTCTTTTGAATTTACAGTATAACTGGAAGAAAGATTTTTTACTTCGATCATTTTTTCTTCTCCTGTAAAAAACAAGCCGAGCGTCTATTCTTTGTTAGCTCATAGAGCGGAGGTTTTTCGAGTTTACATCGTTCCATGACCTGTGGACAGCGAGTAGAAAAATGACAACCTACTGGATAATTGACAGGCGAAGGAACGATTCCATCAATGACTGCAAGCTTTTGGTGCGACTTAATTCCGCTTGGAATAGAACGAAGAAGAGCCTGCGTATAAGGATGATTTGGCTTTTCAATCAAAAGATCAGTTTCTCCAATTTCTACAATTTGCCCCGCATACATCACTGCGATTCGGTTGGCAAGAGATGCGACAAGCGAAATATCATGTGAGATAAATAGGATTGACATAGAAATTTCTTCTTTTATTTTTAAAAGTAAGTCTACAAGTTGTGATTGAATTGTTACATCAAGCGCACTCGTTGGCTCATCGGCAATCAAAAGTTTTGGATCACACATAAGAGCAGAGGCAATACAGATTCTTTGCAACATTCCACCGCTCATTTGACCCGGATAAGAGTTGAGCCTATCGTCGAGCTCAGTTAACCCTACTTTATTAAGCAGATACTTTGCCTTATCCACAGCTTCTTTTTCATTTTCGGAAATATGAATTTTGTAGGACTCAATGATTTGGTCTTTGATTTTCTTTAATGGATTTAGTGATGTGAATGGATCTTGGAAGATGTAAGCGATTTCCTTTCCGCGAATGGCGCGTAGTTTTTCATCACTGACTTCCAAAATATTTGTTCCACTGAAAATAATTTTTCCAGTAGTATATTCAAATTGTTTTACAGGTAAAAGTTTTGTAATCGAAAGGGCTGTGAGTGATTTGCCGCTACCGGATTCGCCAACTAAAGCCAAAATTTCTCCTTCTTCTAAAGTAAAAGATACATTTTGCAAAACGGGTAACACGGGATTGCCTTGAATCGTTAAAGATAGATTTTCAATGGAAAGAATTTCTGGTTTTACAATTTCAATTTTTGTTGGTTTGGTGATAACTTCTTTTTTTGCTCTCGTCGGCTTTGTGATAACTTCCTTCTTGGCAACAGTCGATTTTATTTTCGGTGACTTTGCTATTGGTGTTTCGGCTATTGGCTTTTTAGTTTTAGGTGTTGGATTTTCTTTTTTCATTTGAAGGTCACCTTTTCCTTTGCATCAAATGCATCTCGTAAACCTTCTCCCACAAATGCAGCGAGTTGGATTGTAAGAAATAAAGCAAAGGAGGGAAATGCTATTAGCCACCATGCACTGAGTCTTTCGCGCCCTTGTCCAATGAGTTCTCCCCATGATGGATTCGGGGCAGGGATTCCATAACCTAAAAAGTCAAGTGCGGATAACACGGAAATAGACCCAATTAAGATAAAAGGTAAAAAAGTAACGATAGGCGTAAGAGCATTTGGAACGATATGTTTGAAAATAATCGTATAAGTCGGAACACCGAATGCTTTCGCTGCTTCTACGAACTGGGCTTGCCTGAGTTTGTAAAATTCCCCGCGCATATAATAACTAATCCCAATCCAACTCACTGCGCCATAAGTAATTAAAAGGACAGTAAAACTTCGACCAAAAAAAGAACCCATAATCAAAATTAAATACAAAAAAGGAATCGCGGAGAAAATCTCTATTATCCTCTGAAATGTCAAATCAAAGATTCCAGCGAAGTATCCTTGTAAGCCACCAATGATTGTACCGATTAGAATTTCCAAAAAAACTAAAATCAAACTAAAGCTCATCGAAATTCGATACCCGTAAAAAATTCGAGTAAACACATCTCGCCCTCGGTCGTCAGTTCCTAGCCAATGTTTTGCGTCGGGTTTGGTTGGGGGAGAAACTCCAAACGGGAGATCGGACATATTGCTCTCGTTGAACCCGTAAGGAATTGGAGGGAATAATAAGAAATTGCCGCTTTCCTTAAAGCTTTCCGACTTGGATAACTTTTTATAATTTGCGATCGTATCTTCTTTTCCGCCGAATGTTTTGTCTGGATAGAATTTGAAAATGGGAAAGTAAAATGATTTATTATAATACACAAGGATTGGTGTGTCATTGGAAAGAATAGGGGCAAATAGCGATATGACGTAAGTGATAAGTAAAAACAAAAAAGAATAATACGCCCGTTTGTTTGCACGAAATTTTTTGAGTCGTTTGAGTGTATTTGGATTTAGAGTCATTCGAACTTAATCCTTGGGTCAATTAATACATAACAGAAATCAGAAACGATATTTCCAGCGAGAGATAGGAAACTTTGCACGAGTAAAAGTCCCATCATAAGATCAGTGTCTCTTTCTCTGACAGCGTTAAAACTAAGTAAGCCCATGCCATCAATGCTAAATACCAACTCGATGATAAGCGAGCCTGCGAAGAGCAAACCAAGATTACTCCCAAACCCAGTGGCAATTGGAATGAGAGAATTTCGAAACGCATGTTTGAATACTGCATCGCGAAATGTCATACCTTTGGCAACGGCAGTTCTTACATAGTCCTTGCTAATTTCTTCCAAGAGAGAATTTTTCATGAGAATAGTTTGAACGGCGAAGGAATGAAAAATATAACATAGCATAGGAAGGAACATGTGGTGGAGTCTATCGAGTATTTGCCCCCAAGTGGTGTAGGACTCATAATTATCTGAGACTTCATGCCCAAGCGGGAAAATCGAAAAGAATTCACCCGAAGCAAGAAAATACAAAAGTAAAAGGGCAAGTGCAAAAATTGGAATAGAGTAGGTGAAGAAAATGATAAAGCTAGTAACCAGATCAAATGCTTCCCCGTGATGAAGTCCTTTGTAAATTCCAAGAGGAATGCAAATTAAATACGAAATGAAAAATCCACTCAGTCCGAACATGAGTGAGATAGGCATTTTTTCAAAAATTAAATCGCTTACTTTTTTGTAATTAATTCTAGACTCCCCCAAGTCAAAGCGGATAATATTGCCTAGCCAGTATAGGTAGGCTATCGGTGCGGGTTTATCCAAGTGTAGCCGCTCTTTTAGAAGTTGGATTTCTTCGGCAGAAATTTGCTTTTGACTACCCCCGCTTTCGTTTGCGGTTCCACGCCATTTGGCAAGCTCGGACTCAAAAGGACCACCCGGTGCCATGTGAGAAATTAGAAATACTACAAAGGTGATTCCTAGAACAGTTGGAAATAAAAGTAAAAAACGTTTGATGAAGTATTTTTTCATAATGTAAAATATTTGATTGCGTAACCAATAATGCTTGTATGATTTCCTTTTCGAAATCGATCTAATCTTTCGCGCTGTGAAATTAGAATTTTCTCTCTAAAATCTCTATCGGAAAAAATTTTTAGAATACATTCACAAATACTTGGAAAGTTTTTCTCTTTCACTAGGATTCCCGCACCATCTAAAGTATCTTTCACGGCACCTGCATCAAACGCGATTATCGGAACATCGTAGAACATAGACTCAAGAAGCGGAACGCAAAATCCTTCGTGTTCACTCATACATAAAAACAAATCTGCTTTCTGGTAATATTCTGCAAGCAATTCATCACTTAGAAAGTCAGAGAAGAGTATATGATTCTCTAAGCCAAAAAGCTGAATAAGAGAAATCAATTCTTCTTTGTAAAGTTCTAACTCTTTAGAGCAATAACCAACCAAATGAATTTGAAAATCGAAAAAAAAATAATCCTTCAAAACTTTTGCAAGTTTGATTAAATCATCTTGTTTTTTGTTAGGAGCAATTCGACCTACAAAGATAATTTGCTTTATTTCATTTGGTGGAGGAGAATCTCTTTTTTTTAATTTTGCAAAGTCGTAAATAATAGGAAGAACTCGGACATCGGAAAATCCTAAATCTAAAAGTTCCTTTCGATTGAATTCAGAGTCAGCGAAATACAGTTGAAATTTTCCATTTAGATTTTTTAATTCTTCCCTTCCTTTTTTGAGATAATGCGTTAACTTTAAATCATAAGGTTCGAAGAAATGACTTGGGGTCACATTATGATAGATGAGCGCTTTAGGAGATTTTAATTTTTCTACAAAATCGAAAACTGCGGAATGAATCGAGTGATGATAAATCACAAAATCAAAATCCTTTTCGCTATAAGATTTGAATTTCTTAGCAAGACCTTTTGTATCCTTACCAATATTTTCAGAATAAATTTCTCCCTCAAAACCAATCTCTTGAAAATAGGCTTTCAGCATTAGCATCTCATTACTAATCGCATCGCCCGGGTTAAAACCTGCCGAAAATTGGACAATTCTTTTCGTTTTGTAGGAAGTCACGTTAACTTAGAATTCGAAATAGGAGTAAAATGTCATTTATAAATTTTCTCGGGCAGTCCGGTTAACTTACTCAAATATTTTTGCACTAGAAAGTTATTTCTGCTCTCAGAATATCTCCCTGCATCACGAGTAATCCAACCGTCGCGCTCGCCCTTTGCGAAGGCGCTGGTTTTGCGACCAAGCAAAAGGGCGGATATAATAAATTGCAGGCTTACCCAATACATAAAAACTTCCCGCCTACGCAATTTATTGATGCCAGGTTGATCGCTACTGCTTGTTCTTGCCCAATCTTCTTCCTTTGTTGCATTGTAAGAACGTATAGCTCTGCCCGGGTCTTTTTTGTTTTCTAGTCTAATTTTGTCTTTTTTGTGGCTGTTCTTTATGTTTGCTAAACTTTTACGTGGTAGCCTCGTGCTAAGTTATACGAAAGCCTCTCTAGTCGTTGAAAAACCTCCAGTTCTATCTTGGGGATCATAGGAACTATTTTTTTTAACCCAGCTTCAACTAAAGCGTGCCACATATTCACGAGGTCTAATTTCAGTAAAAAGACAAACATCCAGCACCGAGATTTTCCAAAAACAAAAGCCAGTGCACCAAGTTCTAGCCAGTCTTGATTTTTGGGTTTAAAGCTGACTTTCTGCAAATCAAGATTCCGGTCTTGGTAAGTAGTTTTTAATTTCTCAGGTTCGGGGATCATACCAGAGTGGGTAATAATCCGAAACCTTCGGAGTAGGCTATGGAGGTAGAGGGCAGTATTGCCTTTATACTTTTTAGTTTTCTGGCGAAAATCGTCATGCATGTTTTTGGGAATCAGAAGGGTAGATACTGTATCTTCTTCGAGATTGACTGTTTTTCTTTGAAATTCATTTTTATTTTGAAAGGTAATCATACTTACATTAGGTTGAAAAAGGAAGTTATGTGCGCAAAAATTTCAACTTTTTGCAATTTGTTAAAGGTTAAAAATCTAAGATTTTAAAATGCGAAGCAATGTTTCGGCAAATGGAAATTCATTAAAAGCTTTGACTCGTTTGAATTGGGATTCAATGATTTTTGTTTTCAACTCTATTGTTGAAATTACTTTTTGAATTAATTCTGCGAGGAGTGGAAAATCTTTTTGAGTAAAAAGCAAACCTGCATCTTTAACTGTTTCAACTACGGCACTTGAGGAAAACGCCAGAACTGGAACACCCATTGCCATTGCTTCTAGAATAGGAATTCCAAAACCTTCATGTTCACTTAGGGAGAGATAAATATCCAAAGTCGAGAGTTCCTTTTTTACTTCTTCGTCATTTGGATTGTCGTGAATTTCTACTTTATTGGTAAGCTCCAATTTTTGAATGAGTTCGAATAGGTAGTCGTTGTAGGTTTGAAAAGCTGGATTTTTTTTTCCGATTAGAACAAGTGTATAAGATGGATCAATCTTTTGCAGAAAGAACAAAGTAAAAATCAAATCTTCTAGTTTTTTGTTGGGAGCCCATCTTCCAATAAAGCCAATTCTTTTACCAAAACTCTCTTTCTTTTGAACTTGAGGATAATTACGAATAACCGGTATTACTTGCATTTTAGTTTTATTGGGTTCGCCTATGAGCTTTAAGTATTCAGATTGGTTGAAATTGGAATCAGACAGGACATACGACAAAGAGCGGTGAAGAGAGAAGAGTTCTAAATTAGACTTGATTTCATTTCGTTCAAAGGTTTTAAAAAGATCTTCGCTCATAAAATTCTGAAAGAAGGAAATAGGAGTCATGTTATGAAAACGAAGAATTTTTTTGCCAGGAAGTTCTTGGAAAAATTCTAACGGATAACCTGTTCCACCAAAGTGTAGGATGTGCACATCCTCTGAAAAAATTTTCGGGTATTTGAGTGGAGAATAAATTTCAAACTCAGAGTTAGAAATATTTACTCTTGTTAAAATTGCGTTTGGAATATTTAGTTTTTTGAAAATAGATTGAAAGCCGCGAATGTCATTTCCAATTCCATCTCGATCATTGAACTCGTCCACATGTTGATAGATTTTCATGGAAGAGTAAAACTGATTAATTCCATTTCGTCTTTCTCAACAGAATGCGAAATTATATTTTTAAATTCAAGTTCTTTTAAATAAGAAAGAAGTTTCTTTAAATCAATTCGAGTCTGATAATTTTCTTGAAAGGGAGAATGGAAGTTAAGTGAAGAATTGGAAAAACGAATAAAGCATCCAGTTCCACTATCTGTATTTTCCTTCCAAGAAAGAAGTAAAGTTTCTAAAATCCAAGCAGGAAGAAGACAGGCATTGCAATGCAAAATTAGGTTAGAATAATTTTTATAATCCTGAAAAGTTTGAATCGAATTAGTAATCGAAACTTCATTTGTGATTTGTTTTTTGATGTAATCGAACTGGATTTTATTTTGAACAAGAGCGTGAAAGGAAATTCGATTTACTTTTAATAAATTTAAAAAATTTTCCCAATCAGGAAGTAGGACTAAAGTGGGTTTGTCTTTTTTTAAGAAAGAAAGAATACGCAAATTACTTTTGTTAAAACTTTCTTCTAGTGGTCGGTTGTTATCGTAGTATTCATTTTGAAAAAATCCAGGTCGAGAAGATGTTTTTAGTTCAACTACATGTTTATACAATTCATTGAATTTATTTTCTAACCTTTGATTTTTGGTTTTTAATAAAATTAATTCATGAAGGACAGAATAGAATGCTTTGATGCGATTCTCAGAAAGTTTTTTGTCAACGAGAGAATAGAGGTCTGTGAACTTAACAATCGCCCATTTCAAAGGTCCGCGGATAAACCACAATCGAGGATTTGTAAACTTAGGTGGGGCAATTCCTTTTTCAAAAAGATTTGCAGTCAAGGATGGATCAAATTCACGATGACCAGCGGGAGTGTCAGCTGAGAGTTTTAGTTTTGCAATTCGTTCGATTTCATTTTTGTCGATAGGACGCTTTTTTAAACTCGATTCAATTTCTGCCATGATTTCAGGGACATTGATATCTGAGTTTTGAATTTCGAAAACTTCTTTGTTGTGTTCTATATTGTTCAAAAAGACTTTAACCAAGTTGGATAGATATTAATTTTCAAACTTACCTCTTTCTTTCAATTAAAATAATACAAAGTAAGTTTTCTTTTTTGTTTCTAATTTATGTCGGATAAAGATTAAAAGATTACCACCGATGAACACCGAGGACACCGATAAATGCCGATGATGCTTTGGTTTACGATATTTCAGTTCGCTTCATCACGTTCGTCCTTTAATCGCGTTTTTTCAAACTCCATACCCTAAGAAAAAAAATATCGTATCTTTTATCGTTCCTTTATCGGTGTTAGCGATAGCGATCGGTGGTAATCTTCTAAGGTTTCCGCATTCCGCTTTGACCATATAAAAGAGTTTACATTTCTATCTTGCGATATTACTCTAATTTAACTTTTCAAAATTCTATGAAATCAGAAATTCTGTTCTACTTACTTTACATTTTACTCTTCATTCAGGTCTTGCTTTTGGGACCGATGGTAATGCTCATAGTAAATACTTTTTTCAAAAAGTATCTCTTAGTGAAAATGCCTGTCGCTGGTTTTATAATCCCATTCTTTCTTTTCTACGCTAAAGATTTAGAACTAAAGACGAGCGGGTTTAATAAAACTGATATTGTAAAATTGAAAATCAAACGAATCTTTTTTTGGGTGAATCCATTTTACCTGATAATAGGAAAAGTTCGGATTCATAATTTTCTGTTGATTGAGCCTGATATGAAATATGTAAATCGAATTCCTTCAATTCAAAAAATGAAATATATGCCGCCGATTGGTCGAGTTGTTTTGAAGTCTGCGAACCTAAAAAAAGGATTTATTGAAATTGAAGATAGAACTGTATTTCCGCTTTACCATTCTAAAATAGAAAATATCGAAATCGACAATGCACAAATAGATTTAGGAATCCCGCTCAGGCTTATTTTTGATTCAGAGTATGCTTATTGTAAAATAGATTCAGGGGATATACTATCTAGTTGTGAAAATGGAGCAGGCAGCTTGCAAGTGCAAGGAGTGACTTGGGCGAAGTTAGCAAACTTGGATTTAATCTCGGTTGGATTTCTAAAAAACAAAATAGACTTAGATGTTTCCTTTAAGCATAACAAAAACAAAACAGAATTCGAAGGCACACTCGGACAAATCAATCGAAATCCGAACAAAGAAGAAGAAAATATTGAAAAGAAAAAGTTGGATTATAAGTTTCAAGTAGATTGGAATGATTATCAAATGCCTTTTGATTTAGCTTTGAAGAAAATGATAACTAAGCTTTTGGTAGGAGTGAATTACGGAGAGGCAATCAACATGACAGTAAACATGATTGCAGAAGGAATGACAAAGTTATTAAATAAAATAAATACAAAGTCAAACGAAGATACAAAAAAAGCGGAAGGAGATATTGAAAAGTGAAATTCATGCGAGCGAAAGTTTTTAGTGATCTGACATTAATGTTACGGATCTATTTATAACCTAGATAATGAGTTTTCACCAAGACCCAATTCTCATCCTGTTTCACGTGAAACGAAAAGCTAATTAATCGACCTGATTCATCGTAGGTCAAAATCTGCATTCTTTTTGTTCCTGACTGAGTATTCTCTCTTTTTTCCAATCGTCCTTTGTTGTCATAGTAATAGCGAATCGAACCAATGGATTTTTTCTTTTCATCGAAAATTTCCTGAATGAAAACATTTTCATCTAGAACATCTTTTTTCGTAGAGAAGGATTCTTGGTTTCCTTCTTCTTCCCACTTAGTTTCACATTCAGTAACAAAACTTTCATTCATAGAAATAATCCGATGTCGTAGTAGACCTTTTGCATTACCGAGAACAACATTGATTTCCTTCAAAGAACCTGATTGAGTATATTGAAATGTTTTTTTCTCTTGTGAAGATTTATCCGGAGCAAACAACTCTTCACTTTTTAGTTTCCCGTTTTCATAAGTATAAATAATTTCACCATCCGGCTCGCCTTTCATATTTACAAATTTTTCTTTTGCTAATTTCCCCTCAGCATTGTATTCATAAGTCGCAGAATAAACAACTTGCCCTGTCCGATTTTTTACAGTTTCAGAAACGGGACCAGATTTATCAGAACCCACCGTAAAACGATCTAGATAAGACCACTTCCCTGGCGTGAATGCGATTAAGTTTGAAGTTAGAAAAAAAAGAAAAAGTATTTTTGATTTCATAGATACTTGTATCGACGAAATCAAAAATTAATTTAGGAAGTGACTTAACGAAAAAAGGAAATCGGATCAATTAGAGAAGAAAGAGAATCTTCTTGGTATACAGATTCATACAAAGAAAAAAAATCATCAGAGAGAAGTAAACGAATTGTATCTAGTTCAGTTAAGGTAGGATTTAAAAATTCACTCTCCACAAAAAAGCCAAAGAAAGAAAAAAGACTTAAAAGAAAAATACCCAAAGTAGAAAGAATAATTCTATTCCTGAATTGTATACGACCGTATTTAATGGAAACATTTTGTGCAATTTTTTCACTCCATTCGGAGCTATCAATTCGAGATTGGATTTCTGGTGAATATGATTCTTGGTGGTTCATTCTTTATCTCCCATAAAAGCAATTTTTCTTAAAAGTTCTTTCCCACGAAACGCTCGCGACTTCACAGTTCCCGGCTTGATAGATAATTTTTCAGCAATTTCTTTTTCCGAAAAACCGTCAGAGTAATGTTGAAGAATAGTTTTGTATTTTTCTGGGATCTGTTTTAAATATTGGATTAATAAATTTGGTTTTTCTGAAAAAGAATTTTCCGAAGATTCTCCTTCTTTTAATTTCAGAGTAACCTTTTCTAATTTTTTTTCTTCTCGCATCAACTTTTGATTCATTCTGTAAGATTCATTTTTGGCAATAGTATAAAGCCAAGTAGAAAGTTTAGACTCCTCGCGAAACTTTCCACTAACAAGAGCCTTGTAGGCACGCAAATAAGTTTCCTGCACAACATCATCTATAGAATGAAAAAATCTTTCTGCGAGATTTTTTTCAATCGCAGAAAGAACAATCGTTTTAGTAGAGTTTACGATTTCAGAAAATTCAGAGTTAGTCATGACTATGTTTTTTTAGAAGCCCAGTAATCCTATCGGCAAGTTTATTTCTTTGCTCGGGAGTAAGCACTGCATGAAACTCGGTAAACTTTTTAACCATAAAAATTCTCATCTGGTCTCTCTTAGTCCCACTCGTTTCGAATGCCTTATTAACTTTTGCTTCGTCTATCTGTGTTAGACGAATCTGGTCGATAATTTCTTCTGGAATTAGTTTTACATCTAATTCTTTCTTTTTATCCAGAATTTCCTTTTTAATTCGATTCAGTTCCGATTTTTGTTTGTCATCTAAACTTAAATCACTAGAAATCTTTTTTACAATCCACTCAGCTCTTTGCTCCAAAGAACGATGGCGACAATTGGAAAAAGCAAAGACCGCAATCAATGCTAAAGAAAATATTTTTATAAGATATTTCATTCTTATCTCCTTGTTTTGAAATTAAGACCTAAATATTTTTGAAAGGTTCCACTTTCAAAAGTTTCTGGGCGACTCGTAGGAATTGTTTCAACTAAAAATTTTAGGATTGTCTTTCTGTTATTTTTGTTTAATGAAAAGTAAGAGGGAAACAATTCCTACGAACGGGCTCTCCTTCCTGAATTTGTGAAAAAGAATTTTTCGAAATTAACTCAGCATTAATATACAAAGTTTTTCACAAATTCATCCACTCGATCCCTGTCGCTCGGAGTAAAGGAACGTTTTGTTTTTACATAGTCCCATTTTTTTTTTTACGAAAGGCGTAATAGTTATAAAAAAATCTGCACATTCCTAGAACTTTCTGCGCTAATTATTTTAGGAGAATATAAATGAACCAGAATAAAATATCTGCGGTGTTAGAAAGAGCCCAAAAGAAAGTTGAGTTCTATACGAAACAAGAAGCTATAAACAAAAAAGGACTTTTCTCTGACGGAAATACTTTTAGCAATAATCAAAGAATTCATAAATCAAAGGATATGTGGTTTATTGAAATAAGCTCGTCGCTTATGATTCCCGAAAGTTTTCTTCCTCTCCTCAAAAAGAAGATAAAAAAATACAAAAGCATTGCCGGTTATCTGAGTTATCTACTCCGAAGTAATAAAATTCATATCGTTAATGGACTGATTCCTTCTTATGATAACGTGAATACCAAATACCAAGAAAAGGATCAAAACTTAAAGAAAGTTGGTATTCGTGCAAAAGGATCCGATTGGGGTGAAATGCAACTTCTTCGTGTTAGCCACGGTCTTTCTATGTCCGCCATTTTCGTGTTTCTACTAAAAACAGATGCAGTCGAATTAGCAAAGACTGCCTCGGAGTTCTTGGTGGGTGCTGGAATTCCAACGATTTTGCGGATTGATTTTTCAGGAGAGATACATTTGGAAGGGGATAGATTCTTTTTTGGTAGGGTATTTCAATACAAGGAGAGGTTTGGCTAGAAGAATTTTCAAAATACTAAAAGCATTTTACAAATATCCTGAGAGCCTTTTAGCGAAGCTATACTCAAAACTCCATATCATCCACAAAAAAGTATAAAAATAAAAATAACTCTTTTAAAAAATAGTTATTCTTGAAAAGAATGAAAGCTAAATTATTTCTATGAATAGCAACTCAATTCAAACTCGTATTTATGAATTATTTCCAACTCAAGCAAATCAACTTGAGCTTTACTTTGATTTCGAAAAACTAGAATCCTATTTTCAATTTCTAAAGGACTATAATGAAATCGGCGGATTTTTTTCCAAGTCTGACTCAGAAAATATTTTAGATCGACATATTTTGGAGTCAGTTATTCACATTTATAAAATTCTTCTCGCTCATTCAGTTTCACATGAAACCCGATTGGTTGATATTGGTACTGGTCCGGGATTACCGGGATATATTTTTTATACTTTAAAAAATCCACCTTATATTACATTAGTTGATTCTCAAATGAGACGACTTGGAATCCTAGAAAAATTTCATACGGAGAAATACCAAGACCAAAAAGTAACATTTATTTATGCAAGAGTGGAAGATATTAAAGAAAAATTTGATTTAGTCATCATGCGCTCTACTATTAAATATCCATGGTCTGCTGAAATGATTTGCAGGTTATTAAAACAAAATTCTTGTTTTATCCCGTTTCTTGGCAGGCGAAACTACGATTTGAAATTTGAGCAAATGTTTCTCGAGAATCTTGGATTAAAAATTGAAAAAGATTTCGACATTCCTGAATTAGAGTTTTTAGGAAACAGGCATATGAAAGTATTGAAAAAGATAGCAGAATCTAAAAAAGGTTTCCCAAGAAAATGGGAAGCTATAAGCAAAGAAATCAAGAGGACATCATGGGAAAAATAATTTCGATCAGCAATCAGAAAGGAGGAGTTGGAAAAACAACCACATCTATTAACCTCAGTTCTTTTCTCGCTAGTCGAGGGAAAAAAGTTTTGCTCGTAGACATTGATCCGCAGGGGAATGCGGGCTCTGGTCTCGGACTTGATATCAATCAAATTGAAAATACTTCTTATGAAGTTTTGATTGGAGATGTCTCTGCATTAGAAGCAATTCAAAAAACAGGAATTGAAAATCTTTCCATGATTCCGTCTAATATAAATTTAAGTGGAGCTGAGATTGATTTAATGTCGGAAGAGCGAAAAGAATTTCGTTTAAAGGAAGCTCTCACTGCAATTAGACCAAGGTTTGATTTTATAATAATTGATTGTCCTCCATCCCTTGGTGTTCTTACTGTAAATGCGCTTTGTGCGTCTGATAGTGTGATGATTACTTTGCAAACAGAATACTTTGCTCTTGAGGGACTTACGCAGCTAATGAAGATTATCTCCTTGGTGCAAGAAAATCTAAATACTTCTCTCGAATTAGAAGGTGTAGTTTTAACCATGTACGATAAGCGAACGAATCTTGCAAATCAAGTGGCGAATGATGTAAGAGAATATTTCAAAGAGAAAGTTTACAAGACAATGATTCCTCGAAATATCAAACTGGGAGAAGCTCCTTCTTTTGGAAAACCAATTAATTATTACGACCCAGACGGAATCGGTGCACAAAGTTATCGTGCTTTGGCTGATGAAGTAATTTCACAAAATGCGTAGGAGAAAAAATGAAACCAAAAGTTTTAGGTAAAGGTCTTGGTAATCTAATTGGTGGAACTGGAAGTCGTAGTTCCGAAAATTCGGAAGCGTCAGGAAATTCTCCTCTGAAAGAAATTAAGCTTTCTGAAATTAAATTAAATCCCAACCAACCTCGTAAAACATTTTCAGCCGAATCCATTTCTGAACTTTCGGAAACCATCAAACAGCATGGACTCATTCAGCCAATCGTTGTTAACCGCACTACTGACGGCTACGAGCTAGTATCCGGTGAGCGCAGATTTCGTGCCTGTAAAGAAGCCGGATTTCATAAAATCCCTGCAATTGTTAGAAACTATTCCGAAAAGGAAACGCTTGAAATATCTATTATTGAAAACATCCAAAGAGAGGATTTGAATCCTATTGAAGAAGCAATGGCATATCAGCAACTCACAGAAAAACTTTCCATGAAGATAACAGAAGTTGCCGCTCGTGTGGGAAAAAATCGCTCTACCGTTTCTAATATGATTCGCCTTTTACAACTTCCTGATTCAGTCAAAGAACTAATTAAAACTGGAAAGCTTTCTGAAGGTCATGCTCGTCCACTTTTGTCAATTGGAGATAAACGCAAGTTAGAAACTTATGCAGTTCAAATCGTTGAAAAATCCCTTACTGTTAGAGAGGTCGAAGAATATGTTGCCGGGCTTTGGGATACTAAAACCACTCTTTCTACTAGGCGAGAAAATGTAGATCCAGCCATTGCAAGTGTCGAATCCAAAATTAGAAACAAACTGTCCGCTAAAGTAAAAGTTTCTCATAATTCTAAGATCGGAAAGGGGAAAATTACGATTAGCTACAATAATATGGATGAAATGGAAAGAATCTTATCCAATATGCATATAAAGTAATATTGAATATTTTAAAAGCGATAAGTATAAGAAAGTTCTGCAATTCTATTCTGTGCTGCGGTATCGTGAAATGCTTCTACACTTCGATATATTCTTGGAATTGCAAGAGCAGCTATTACAATTCCAGCATGATTACTTTCTAAATCGAACATTCCCTTTTTCGGTCCGTCGGGTCCGAAAATACCCATTGCATTATCGAAGTTACTTTTTTCTCCGACATTATTATTATTAATATAGAAGGCAGCAATTGCTAATATTACCATATCAATCATAATGTATGTGGACATCTTCACCACAGTATCAGATGTTGTGTAAAAAGGTGATTTATAAGAATTGTAGAATACGCTCGCTGCTGGCGTTATTAAATTTAGCGATTGTGATACAAGATGGTACTTTGGGTCAAGTGCTTGTTCAAATTTATAATCCGATGCGTTTTTATTCAATTCTACTTCTAGGATAGTTTTAAGAAGTTTTGCCTCTCCATTCTTTGTAGCTTCAATTCTGACAATAGAGTCTTCTGATTTTTTGGTAAATCTTCCTATATAGACATTAAATCTAAACGGGGTCAATAGAGAACTTTTATACCGATAGTTAAAGCCACGAGTAGACTCCATTGATTGAATAGAATTTTCCGTAATTTTATTAAGAAGCCTGACTACCTTTAAATTAGTGTCTTCTACAGTTGCAGGTGTTTCAAATGATTCAGACGCATACAAAGTAAATGAATAGAAAATGAATAGTGAATAAAAAAATAGAGAGAAGAGTATTTTCTTTAATTCCTTCACAATAGTTTATCTCCTAAGAAATACGCAGTAATAAGTCCTAAGGAGTTATAAGTTGCATGAGCACCAATTGAAACCCAAATATTTTTAAATTGTAAATAAATTGTGCCAAACAATAATCCAACGAAAGTTAACAAGAAAGGAACAATTGGCGATGAATCAAAAGAAAAATGCATCATCCCAAAAATTAAAGATGTTATATATAAACCCTCTCTCGCGAAACCTTTATTCATAAAATGCGTTAGTAGAAACCCCCTGAATACAACTTCCTCCAATATTCCAGTAATTAAACCTACCGTATAAATAGACCAAGCTAAAAGATAATAATTTCCTTTCAAATTTATAAATAACTTGCTTTGAAATTCATTAATTTTGGGTTTATAATCAAACAAAGAAAAGAGCATGGATATGCTAAGCATTATAAAAAAAATGCTTACTCCAGCAATGACTCCTCGACTGATTTTATCAAAGCTTAACTCATCGCTTAAATCATTTAGTTTCACTCGAACAATTTTACCTAAAATAAAATAAGCAGGTAAAACGAAACTAATTAGCCACACAAAGTTTTGCAAAAACAAAAGACTAGGACTAGTATTAGTCACAGCCTCTATATATTCATGGTTAATTTTTTCGGGGTTATTTTTTAGTAATCGTTCGAATTCTTTCACTGTCCTAGTTTGAATCTCTTTTTTTTCATCCTCATTCATTTCCACAATATTCTCAGGGATTCTGCTTTGGAGAGCGACCGTTGCAATTGTAAATTGCGAAAGTATCATTAATAAAACATAACAAAAGCTTAATATTGATATATGTATGAAAGTAATTCTAAAAATTTCAGAATTATCTTTTGGGGCTTGTTCTTCGCTCATCTTTCCTTTACAATCTTTAGAATCTATTTATCCTGTCATCGTTTTTTCCTACTATCTTAGTTGACAAAATAAAAATCTATTAAATCCTCAAGGCATGAAACGGTTATTATTTTTAATCCCCTTATTTCTACTATTTGCGAACTCTCCTACTTCAAACGAAATGGGAATTTCTCTGGAGACAAACTACAGGAATTACCGTCCTGGGCAATCAATCAAAATAAATGTAAAGCTTCCACAGGCAGCATATCTGTATATCCTCACCTTACAAAGTAACGGAAATTTAAATTTACTCTATCCAAACGAAGACGAGCAGGACAATATGATTTTCAATGAAGAAATCAAAATTCCTGATGATTCAAAGGATTATGAATTTTTGGCAGGTGATACTGTTGGCAAAGATTCTATTATCGCAATTGCTTCTCGTAATCGAATTAAAAAATTACATAAGTCAAAATACTGGATAAAACCTGTTTATCGCAATGTAAATTTCACTAACATGGCTTGGCTAAAAAAGCTAACTAAAAAACTCCCGCCTGAACAATGGGTAAGCGCGGATGTGAATATTTTTATAAGTAGAGATGGAGTGACAGAAATAAAAAGTCAACCAAACCCAAAAAAAGATTCTAAAATTATTACTCCATCTGCTACAGATACCATAACATCAGCAAGTTCAAAGGAAAAAGCCTTACACGAATTTTCTCAAAATGAAGTAATGCATAGTTTTTTTAAACTCCCAAATTCTGCTCGATCAGAGGGAAATAAGCGAGGTCACTTTTCTATTATTAGAGATCCAGATTTGCATACTTATAAGTTGAAAATTACCCCTTATTTGGAAAATCCGAATGACTCTTGTGAATACTCAGTAGTATCCTTCACAAACCCCAAAAAAATTAAAACTACATACGGAACTATAGAGGTCGTACCTGGAGAATGTATACTCAAAGAAGCAACAGATACTCATAAAGAGTTTTGGAAAACTATTACTAATTTTTACTTACAATATCAATTTAAAAAATCAGGTTCACTAAAAGGTAATATTTGGTTAACTGGAAAAGATGATAAGTATAATCAAAAAATGACGAAACCTGAAGTGAAAGATGATTTTAAATTTCTGGAATGAAAATTATATCTTACCCTTAACTAAAACCAATACATCAACTCTTTCAGCTCCATTCTGAAGTAGTATTTTTGCAATCTCATTTATTGTTGCGCCTGTGGTAAATACATCATCGACTAATAAATAATTACCGCTAAGCGAACGAGAGTATTCTTTTTTGATATCAAATGCATTTCGGGCATGAATAAATCTTTCTCTAAAATTCTTTCCAGATTGTAAATCTTTCGATTTTTTAAATAAAGGGTTAATAACCTTTATCCCCAATGTATTTTTAAAAAGCAAAACTACTGGTAAACAAACAGGAATTGGTCTTTTACGGATTGTTTTTTTGCCTGAAGGAACCGTTACAATACTCGTATAATTTTGCTTTTTAAATTCTGGAATTAAACGACGAGCGCTAATTCGAAAAAATTTACTTAAATGAGGAGCATTTCCGAACTTAATTTTTTGAATTATTTGTTTCTCTAATTCTCCCTTAACTCGAATCGAGTGTAATCTTGAGAAAAATATATTTCGAGAGTTGCAATATTGACATTTGTCTTCAATAAGAGGAGACTCGCAAACCATGCAAATAACATGAGTCGAAGTTAGTATTTTAGTCTCTTTTTCTAAAATACAGTTTTTACAGATTGATAATTTTGATGAAAAAAAGTCAAATCTACCACAAAAACAACATTGAAGAGGGAAAATATAATCGAGAAAATTAGTTATAAATCTTTGCATCTTATTTATACTAGATCAAAAAAGTATAAATATGTGCGGGATTTTAGATGAATTTTTTAGAAATTCTTAGATTTTTTAAAAAATAAATACGTTGGATATAATGAAATTATAGCGATTTCAGGTTGCAGAACTCGTATTTGAAATCCTTCAACCTGAAATAATATTTTTGATGTTTTCACACAGCCCAGTTAAGGTCTAAATGAAACATTTATTAATTAGAAACTGCTTTAATGACAGTGCTTGGAGCTTTGATATCATTAGAGAAAACAACTTTTTTGATATCGCTCTCGTTTCCAACATTATCAATTGCTTTCGCTTCAATTACGTGCTCCCCAGAAACTCCAAACGTGAGGGGTTCAACATAAGGAACAAAGTCTGGCGAACCATCTGTCTTAACTAAAATTTGCTTAATTCCACTTTGCCCATCTGCCGCTGAGATAGTAAAAACTGTCTCTTTTTTGGCATATACTTTACTTCCGAGAACAATGTATGGAATAGATTCTTTTATATCAACTGTTGGTTTGATTCCATCTACGTTTACGATGTAACTGTTTTCTTGGCTTACATTTCCAGCATTATCAATTGCATAAAAATTAATTACATGGAAGCCGGGTTTTTCTAACTTAAGTGGCTCATTTTTATAATCTTGCTTAGGCTCATTGTCCACTGAATAAACAATTTGTTTTACGCCTGAGGATTTATCTTCTGCAACTAGTTGATAAGTATTTTTTGGTGAAGAATACTGAGTATTTCCGTTCACAAAAAGTGGCTCAGATGATTTTACACTTACAACTGGAGCAGTATTATCAACAATCAGGTTGATAACTTTCGCAGTTTCTTTGTTACCAACCTTATCAGTTGCTTTGTAAGTGATAGTAGCAGGACCTTCTTTACTCAACGAGATAGGGACAGTGTATCGAGAATATTCTCCATCATTAATTTTGTATTCAATATAATCCACACCACTTAAATCATCGCCGGTAACTAATTCAAAAGCAGTTTTTGAATTAATAAAGAGCGCAGGCGTATTTCCCATATTTGGATCTATGTATCTTGAACCTGCAGGAGGATTTCCTGTAGAAGTTGTCGTGGTAGTTGTTGTCGTTATTGTTTTAGCCTCAGTTTTGGTGCTGCCAACTGATGTCGAAGGAATTGTGTCAATAACTTTCTCGGTCTTATCCATCTTTCCATCATTTGCGACTGGTTTAGTTCCAGACTGTTGTGCAACCAATGCGATAGTAAAACTAAGCATGAGAAAGAGTTTAATGATGTTTTTCATCTAAAGTCTCCTAGTAGGGTGTTTTTTTAACTGTTTAATTTACCATATATTACAATACAAGCATGAATGTCAAGGATTGACAAATAAACGAGTAATATTCAAATTGAAAAAACAGTTATGAAAAACTCTTGGTTAAGAAAATATCTTCCTATTTTTATTATTTCTCTAACCATAACTTCGTTCGCCGAAGAAAAAAAAGAAAAAGATTACAAAGAATATGTTCTACTTGAAGATTTTGAATCAATCAAAATTACAAACCAATCCTTTCGAATTCAGGCAAACACAAATTATCTACCAGATGTTAGAATGAGTAAAACTTTAATCTCACCTGATTTAATATCAAATACTAGTCTTCTAATTCGTATACCGAGGGAGGGAACGGGAATCCCAATAGACTTATTTTTTCCCAAACCCTATAGCATTGAAGATTATATAATAGAATTTGAATTTTATGTCTATTCCAATCAAGCGAGTGGAGAACTCTTTATGTATTTACTGGACACTCATTTTCAGAAACATCAGATTCGAATCGCTAATCTAAATTTTGATGGTTGGAAGAATTTTAAAATCCAAATAGGAAACAAAATTTCTCAAAGAAATTATATTCTCGAGAAACCCAGTTCAGTAAAATTAGTTGGTTTGCAACTAAATCTTACCAAGAAAGAAACAAAAGAAAGGGAAGACATTATTGCAATTGACGATATTTTTATAATTAAGAGAAAGAAATACGAATTGCCACAAGAAGGACTAGAGATATTTCATTGAATATAGGATTTAGTTTTTTTAATTGCATTCTCAAATGAATAATTTATTAAAGTTTAGCGAAAACGAAAGGGAAAGGGGTTGTTTGATAAATGGAAGATCCAATTAATGAAAAGGTAAACGAATACTTAAAACAACTAGCCGAAGTGGAAGGTTCGTTTCATTTTCAAAACCTTCTTCAAGAGTTAAAAGAGAAAGCCCTGGAAGATGAAAAAGCAATTTGGTTTTTGTTTAAAACTATAGTTGGCGACTTAATTAAAGATAGCAGTATCTGGAATGACAAAACAAACTTAGTCGTAGGAATTTTTTATGTCCTGATTGATATTGGAAATGAAAAAGCATACGCAATTGTAAAATGGTACATTCAAAATTTTAAAGATGATACACCAAATGGCGCTATCGAACTGTTATCCACACTCATTCCGAGTTTCCCCAAAATTCAATCGGAAGAATATTTTACCTACCTTAAATCAGAGAATAAAGCTCTCTCAGCTTTGGGGTTTCTTACACTATTTAACCTCTCGATGGAAAAAAAACTCACACCAGTGGAAGAAAAACATCTACACGAAATTGCTAAAACTTATACGAATGACAGATATTACACAGAGCATATCGTGGATATGATTTCCTTTCGTTTTAAGAAAACTGAAGATTCTCCGCACGAATCTGAAAAAATAGATATTAATTTAGAATAAGGCATCTTATGACAAACCTTGACCCAAAGTATGATGGAACATATTTACAAATATAATCAAAAAAGAAATTAACGAGTAATTTTTATATACCACATTTGAGTTAAATTTATGAAACTAAAACAAATTATTTACCCATTTTTATTCCTTCTGCTCAACTACTCAATTCAAGCTGCATCCTTTACGGGATGGGACATTGGCACGAACCATTCTATTTTATATATCAATGACATAAACAGTTTTGATACAAGGGATAATATACGTTATCTTCCACAGAAGTTAACTCCCGACCAGATCCATCAATACGCCCTACTTGTCTCCGAATATTATATTACCAAAGGGGATAAAGACAACCTAACTAATTTAGTAAGTTTACTCAAAAATGACAAGAATCATTACGAAACATTAGCAAGCTTAATTTTGATTTTTTGGAAAATGGAAAAAGGAGAAACTGCCGATGTCACTTTAAAACTAGATGATCTTATTTCTAAGGAAGAAAATCCTCTTCACGTAAATATCGCTAAAATTCTTAAGAGCAATTTTCAAAAATCTTCTCTTAATTCAGACACGAAAGATGCAATCAAAAATCTGAATTGCAGTAGAGGTAAACCACTGTATGCCTATTGCAGGCTTATGAAAGTTTCAGTTCAAATAGATTATCTAGCGGATTCAAGTAGTTACCCTCATAGAGATATACTAAACCTAGATAGATTGATTGCTCCTTTTTTTGAGGAGACCGAACTATCACATATTAGTTTTCTAAATAAGTTTTCTAAAGATTTACCTACTAAACTTGCTTACTTAGGTTTCGCTTACGAGTCAGTAAGTTTTCAAAAAATGATTACAAACCTTCAAAAAGTTACTGGTGTCTTTGATCCTCTCGATCATGAAAGACTTTCCTATTATCAAATGTTAAACGATGATTTAGTCGGTGCCGAAGAATCACTAGTATATGTTTCAAAAAAACTTCCCTCACTTACCACAAATAAAAATTATCTGTTTTTAAAACTGGGAGCTGTAGCCTATTTACGAAAAGACTACAAACAATCTTTGAATTATTATTTGGAATTAAACTTAAAAGATTGGGATAAATCAATGAAGAATCCTTTCTATGACGACTTTATTTCTATTAACGGTGCAAGAAGTTTAATTTCTCTTTCTCTTTGGAAATCTAAGTCTGCGGTGAATGCTGTCCGCGCATTAAAGCAATTAAACGCTGAATCCAAAGTCACAGAAGATAGTTTATTTATACGACTTAGAATTGCTCATATCATGATGCACGATAAACCTGAAATGGCAGAAAAAATTTCAGAGGATATTCTCTATATAGCGCAGAGTAAAGGTTGGAAGAGAGTTGAGTATGCCGCAACACTAATGAATGGATATTGCAGTATTATAAGTAAAAAATACAGAAAGGCAACCGTTCAGTTCACAAAAAGTTATGGTATCATGGGTGGCTCGGATCCGGTATTTGCATCGGAGTGGATGCGATCTTCCGGAATGTTATTCGCAAGAATTCAGGGAAAAGAAAGGGGAAATCATTCTGCCTCTTTTCGCTCATTACTTCATGCAATGAGAAATGAGGAGCCGATAGACGATATATTAGGAGTTAAGAACTTCTTAGATTCAAGATTTGATACAGAAGCCTTTTTTAAAAATGCAATCCAATTTTTCATAGTGACAAAAAACTATCAGTCACTAGTTGAATTTCTTTACTATTATCAAAAAATGAGAGTTAAATCGCCAGTAATCGCAAATAAAAGCGTGTTACAAATCCCTGAAGTAACCAAAAGAATAAAACAGTATAGATCTTTTAGACCTATCATTGATTATTCTTATAGCAAAAGTGGATACTCAAAATTACGCGACAATGAATCTACGAGAAATATTTCTGAAATTGAAGCTTTTGACCCAAGTATTTTAAAAGACTTGCGAGATCCATTTCTTGCAGCGTTCTCTTTTAATGAAAAGATATATGTGATTTCTTATAGTCCTGAAGCAAAAGACAAATGGAATTATAGTTCTCATAACTCCATTGAATATAGAACAAGTGGCTATTATAATAAAATCTTTGCATCAATCCCGTTTCTTGATAAAGCCAGTAACATTCAAATATTTATGAATCCGATTGGTTTAGATTTATACCAGGCAGTAAAAAGGAACAATCCTTTATCAAATGTAAGGCTTTTCTACGGATTCACAAAATCAAATCCTAAAAAACTTGAATCAGACTTACAGCCTGTAGCCGTTAGTTGCGACACGGGAGCAGAAATAGTTTCTGCGGGTATTCAATATTTACCTACTGATTATTTTGAGGGAGTCAAAACATTTACCGCCGAAGATAGACTTCATATCTGGAATACGAATGACCTAGTCAATAAAGATTCTTCGATTGAAAATTTTGAGTGGAAATGCAAAAACAATTCGACCATTTCCTTCTCCCGTATGCAACGAAGGATTGATTTAAGAACAGTTCCAGCTGCATTGCTTTTTTCCAATACAGCCTTTTCGAAATCATCCTTAGATTCAATTTCTCTAGACTACTATTTTTGGTCGGATTTCTGGATGCGTAAAGGAGTGAATACTTTGTATTATGTAGATCGAATGGAAGGGGACAAATATCCATTTGCCGATCTGGTATCAATTTTATCCAAGCCAGCAAATACTTCTGATGACTTAGGAAAAGTCCAATCTATTTTAAAATCTTCTGACAAAGAAATTTTGATTTTATCAAAAGACTTAAAATAAAGTTCTAATGCCTTGCAACACATCTCACATAAAAGCGATTCGCTTTAGGTGAGTAAAAAGTTTCAAAACTTCGTACGGAAATATTGTAAGCAGAATCAGGATCATCTTCATGTGGGGTTGATGACCAGTATTCGCAACATGGGGATGCTAGTCGACGAACTCCTGAGTTATAAGCGATCTTCAATTCATTTTTGGTTGGCAGTCTCATCCCTAAATTACGACAGTGGGTAACAGCAGAATACCAGTTCATTATTTTTACATCAGAAGTTTGCCAAACTAAACCACCAACAGTAATGAGTCCTGTATCCTTTACTGCATCTTTTACATCTTTAGATTCCTTGCTATCTTTTTGTTCCGTTATATCTTTTGAATCTTTGGCAGACTTTGCATCTTTAGGATCAATTGAATTCTCATTTATTATTTCTGGCACGTCTAGTATAGGTTCTAGTTTAAGCGACCGAGTTTCTTTCTTTTGAATATCGTTCAATTGTATCTCTACATTGCCTTCTTTATATCCTTCAAGAATAAGTTTATAATTGTATATCCCAGGTTGCTCTTTCGTTGCGGTAAATGGAGTCTTGCCTTCCTCTATATTGGTGGTTGTATTAATCACCTTCGCACCAAGGGGATCTGTATCGATTGAAATATTTGTAACTACATCAGCCTTCGGATTAAGAATAATCATTCTATACCCCAAAAATCCCCCAATCCCTAATCCTAGTAAGAGCATAGCAACGATTAGCCCCCAATTCAGACCATGATGTATTGGACTCTGTTTGAGTGTATTTGGAATATCAGACCCAACCAGATTTGCAAGTGCCTCGGCAAATTCCTTTGCTGATTGATAACGTTTCTTTCTAGACTTAGCGCACGCTTTTTCGATGATTGACTCAAGATCAGGACCTAGAACAGAAAAATCAGGATCTAATTTATCCGGTTTTACTTTCATCTTTCCTGCAAGGCTAGGCATTTTTTCCTTTACTTGTTTAATCATGATAGAAAGACCGCTATCCCCTTTAAAAGGAAGTTCACCCGTCAATAGTTCGAAAAGCATAATCCCAACAGAATAAACATCACTCCGACCATCTATGTCTTTTCGCCCCTGGCATTGCTCAGGACTCATATAATTTGCAGTTCCCATAGTCATACGAGTGCGGGTAATCGAAGAATCCGTTATCTTAGCAATTCCAAAATCTACTATTATCGGCTCACCAGTAGAGCGATACATGATGTTAGCGGGTTTAATATCTCTATGCGATTGAAGATTATTAATATGACAATAATGAAGTGCATCGAGTATTTTTGTGATTAATTCAGCAGCTTCTTTTAAAGGAAACATCATCCCTTGGTCACGGTATTTTTTTAATTTATCCGCAACAGATCCGCCTGACGCATATTCCATGATATAATAGGGTCTATCATCACAAAGCCCGACATCGATAACCTCAACAATATTCGGATGTTTAAGCCTTGCAGGTGTGCGAGCTTCTAGAATAAAACGCTCTCTGATTTCGTCATCATCCGAAATATCTTTATTCAAGATTTTAACAACGATTTTGCGCTGAAGTGCTGTCTGCTCTCCCAAGTAGACAGTTGCCATTCCCCCCTTCCCAATCTTCTTTTCGATTGTAAATTTAGGCGATAGATGAGCACTGAGTAATTCAATATCTGCATCCGGCTTAACGCCAGTAACCGCGGTTTGTAAGCTATTGCCACATTGACGACAAAACTTATCTGTGTCCGAATTCTCTGTTCCGCAGTAAAAGCACTTTATCATAAAAATTAGACTATATCCTAAAATTAAAGACTAGAAGTATGCTCTTTATATTTTGCCGAATCCATAAGTTTGTCAGCCTCGGATGAATTTACATTTTTTACTTTTATCATCCAAGCGGCAAATGCATCTTTATTCACCATAGCAGGGTCTTTTGCAATAGCAGGATTTACTTCAATCACTTCACCACTAATTGGAGCGTAAAGATCTTCGGCAGCCTTTACTGACTCAATTGTTCCAAAACTCTGTCCTTGTTTTACTGCCTTTCCTACTTTCGGTAAGTCAACGAAAACAATGTCTCCTAACGCATTTTGGGCAAAATCAGAGATTCCAAAAATTGCAGTGTCACCTTCAATTTTGACCCATTCATGTTTTTCTGTATATCTATATCCATCTAAAATTTTTGTATCAGCCATAAACCCCTACTTATTCTTTCTAACACTACCTGTTATAAAATTTCCTGTTTGTATGATGCATTTTTTCTTAGCACCACGAATTTCAACCATTACTACTGTTTCATTTTTAATAAAACTTTTTTTAATATAGGCAAGTCCAATTCCTTCTTTTAGAGAAGGGGAGTAACTTCCTGAAGTTGTTTGTCCGATTAAATTTCCTACTTCATCATAAATAGAATAATTTTCTCGCAAAACTCCCGCTTCAGTGAGCTTAATCCCTGTTACCCCATATTCGGCTCCATTTTTCTTTTGGGAAATAATCTTATCATACGCCAAATAAGGATTAGCCTTTTCTTTTACAATCCAAGAAATTCCAGACTCTACTGGCGTTCTAGTATCATTTAGTTCATGCCCGTATAAAGCATACTTTGCTTCCAAACGAAGTGTATCTCTCGCTCCAAGTCCAACAGGAACAAGCCCGAATGACTTTCCAAACTCCAAAAGCTCTGACCAAATCTGAACACCAGTTGGAATCGTAGAATAAATCTCGAATCCGTCTTCACCAGTATAACCAGTGCGGGAAACAATCATTTGCTCCCCTTTAAAGGAAACGAGTTTGAATTTATAATAACCTATATCTTCCAAGTTTTGTCCAACATACTTAGAAAAAATTTCATTTGCTTTAGGTCCTTGAATTGCGATTTGGTGCCACTTAGAACTTTCATTTGTAATTGTAAGATCAGTATTATACTTGAGTAAATGCGCGTAAACCGCTTCATAGTTAGAAGCATTAGAGCAGATCATATATTTTTCATCATTGAATTTATAAATTGTAATATCGTCCACCAACCCGCCGTTTTCATTTAGAACAGCGTTGTATTGGACTTGAAAATTGTGTATCGGTTCTACTTGGTTGCAGGTAAGTTTTTCGAGAAAGCCAAGTAGGGATTCTTTTTTTCCTGTTAGAAAAATTTCCCCCATGTGAGAGACGTCAAACAATCCCGCGCTAGTTCGAGTCGCGAGGTGTTCCTGGATGATGCTCGTATATTGAACAGGCATATCCCAGCCGCCAAAAGGCACCATACGTGCACCAAGAGTTCTATGAACCTCGTTTAATGGAGTAACTTTTAGATTTTCCAATCATCGCCCTCGTTTCGTTTTTTACCAATATCTAAGAACTATAAACTAAGAAAATGAAATTTTCCTGAGGAGAATTTTATTCTCTAAAGGAACATAATAAACTTTGGGTTTAAAAATTAAGAAGCCTCCAATAACCATTTCCAAAGCGGGACAATGAAAATCTTCTTTCCTTTTTGCTTAATGATTTGCTCTTCGTCTTTTGTAATTAAGTATCCAGTTTGAGAATGAAAATATTCCATAGCTTCCATCAGTCCTTCGAGTTCTCTTTTCCTAGTTTGTATATCGGAAATGTCATAACTTATATTCGCAATGATTTTCTTTCCATTCACAATACTATAAAAATCAACTTCCTGATTTTGTTTGAAATAATAAACTTCTTTTGTTTGCCGCCTCAAATGAAGGAACGCAGTATTTTCGTATAACTTACTGTAGTCAGGTGATAGCGAAGAATCAAAAATAGACTTAAATCCGTTGTCAATAGAATACATTTTTTTAGGATTACGCTGCTCCTCTTTGACTGAGTTTCTAAAGATAGGAACGTTGAATAAAGCATAAGCATCACTCAAATAGGAAAAGTATTCGAATATAGTATCCTTACCTATTTTGAATCCCTGTGATTTTAAATCGTTAAACAACTTTGTAAAACTCACGAGCGTCCCAATATTAGTGAAGGCATATTTTATCAGGTGTTTTAAAAGTGCATTATTTTTAATTCCATAACGCTCAATCACATCTCTATAAATAATCAAATCCACATAGTCACTTAAAATCCTTTTCTGTAAATCATCATTAGCCGCAACTGTTTCTGGAAAACCTCCATCAAATAAATAATGATTGAATGCGTTCACGATAAAGCTTACTGATTTGGAAGAATAAGTATTTACTTCAATCTTCTTAAATCGAAGGTATTCCTGAAACGATAGTGGAAATATCTCATAGGTAATAGTTCTACCTCTAAGTGCAGTTGCAATCTCGGATGCTAAAAGTTTCGAAGAAGAGCCCGTCACAAAAATGGAAACTTTCAAAGAGTCGTAAATTCTTCTTACAAACTTTTCCCATCCATCTATCATTTGTATTTCATCTAAAAAGAAATATACATTTTCATTTCTCTTTTCTGGGTATAATTCATAGTAGCCTGTAATAATATCATCCAAATCTTTTAGTTGAATGGGATAAAGCCTATCATCTTCAAAATTGATATAAACAATATTACGCGGATCCGTTTTTTCTAAAAGCTGCCTGATAATATCAAATAAAATATAGGTCTTACCACATCTTCTAACTCCAATCAAAGATACAATTTTATTACTGTGGACTGGTATGTTATAGTCTCTAGGAATGATTTTGTCGTATTTTTTTTCCTGAGAATCTATAATAACTTTCTTAAAAGTTTCTTTCATATATATCCTTGCTTACAAGGACATATATGAATACATATATCCTTTTGGTCAAGTATAAAAATATACTATCCGGCGAAGGCAGTCAATGCCCGCCACCCAAAAGCATGTCTCGTCCATGCAATACGCCTGGCAAGATTGCTTCTAGACTTTCTCTAGCGCCATTGGAACTTCCGGGTAGAGCGATTACGATTGATTTGCCGATGATACCAGCAGTAGAGCGCGATAGCATTGCAAAAGGAGTTCTTGCTTGACCGAAAGAGCGCATCGCTTCTGAAATTCCAGGAGCCTCTCTTTCGAAAAGCTCTGTTAGTGTATCGGTAGTTCTATCACGAGGACCAAGTCCTGTTCCACCTGTCGTAAAAATAAAAGGAATACCTTTTGCTACCCAATCCTTTACAATATCCTGAATAATATTTTTCTCGTCCGGAACAATTTTGTATTCTACAACATCCACCCCTTTTGCTAAAAGCATTTCCTTGATAATAATCCCTGATTTATCTTCTCTCTTTCCGGCAGCCGTGGAATCGGAGCAAACTAAAATCGCTGCGGTAATTCCTGGTTTAACCTTAAACTTCTTATCTGTCTTCCCACCTTTTTTTTTAGTGAGGGTAATGTCTGTTATATGCAAATTTTTATCTACTGGTTTTAGTAGATCATAAATGGTAAGTGCAGCAACAGAGACTGCTGTCAGCACTTCCATTTCGATTCCTGTTCGCCCGATTGACTTTGCCTGGATGAAAATTTTCACTCCACCTAAACTTGTTTCATTAGCAGCATCGAATGTTTCGAATTCAATATCCATTCCTTCAATGGCAACTGGATGGCAATGAGGAATTAAGTTTGAAGTATTCTTTGCTGCAAGCATGGCAGCCGCTTTTGCTATATTAAACAAATCTCCCTTGGGAAGAGAGTTTGTGCGGATAAGATGAATTGCCTCTTTGCTACAAAGGACTTTTCCTTCTGCGGCTGCGGTTCTAAGTGTAATTTGTTTTGATGTAATGTCTTTCATAATATATTGCCAATGTTGCTAAAACTAGCAAAATTAGCAATAGTTTAATGCAGAATCAATTTTCCTAAGAGGTGGATTACATCTAAAGGGCTCTGTAAATTCATTTTTGCATGAGTTAAACCATAACCAACTTTAAAAGAATATGCGTCAGGCGGGAGAGAATTAAACATATCTTCATCGGTTATGTCATCTCCAATGGAAAGTATAAACTCGTAATCTTTGTCTTGAATCATTCGTTTACAAGCGCTTCCCTTGTCGCAGCCGTTTTGTTTAATTTCAATAACCTTTTTCCCATCTAGAACGTGAATATTCATTTCAGGAGTGATTCGATTTTTTAGAGAATCTAAAAGTTCTCTCATAACGGTAAAGCCATATTCGGGATCAACATTTCGATAATGCCATGCGAGGGAAGAAACTTTCTCTTCCAAATGAGATCCATTTGCCTTCTCTACATAAGCCTCTAGAATTGGTTTAATTTCTTCCTTCCAAGATTGATCCCCACTAAAAAGAGATACCCAACCCGTAGAATTTGGTTCTTTCAAAAAAGAGCCATGCTCTGCAAAAATATGAACGTTCATTTCGCCAAACCATCTGGAAATATAATCTTTATCTCTGCCTGTAATAATCACTACGGTATTATTATCATTTGCCGCTAGTTTTTTAACCGCGTTCAATGCTTCAATGCTAGGAATTACTTTGGAAGGTATATTTTGAATATCCACAAGGGTTCCATCATAGTCGAGTAAAATCAATCTTTGATTAGCAAGTTTGTATTTTTGTTGAATTTCATTTAATTGTTTACTAGTCAGCATATTCGTTCCTACTTTTTTTTGCTTTTCTTTTGTATCTTGCAACTGCAATAGAAATTCGTCTGCCCAACGAAATACATTGTAAGTCTTCACCCTGTACTGCATTAAATGCATCCGGTCAGTTTGTTCATTTTCTGACATTATAAGAGCTTGGTATATAGCGCTTGACGTTGCTGTTTTGTCAAACGCATTAATAAGCAAAGCACCATTTAACTCTGTAGCAGCCCCGGCTTTCTCACTTAAAATCAAAACTCCTTTTTTGTCTTTGCGGCTAGCGACAAATTCCTTTGCCACCAAGTTCATTCCATCTCGAATTGGAGTGATGAGAGCTATATCGGCTGACGTATAACCAGCAATGAGTTCAGCAAAATTCAATGAGCGATATAAATATACAATAGGACTCCAAGTGAAATCTCCAAATTTTCCATTAATCCTACCAATCGTTTCTTCCAGTTCATGTTTTAAATCTTGGTACTGCAAGATAGAATCGCGCGAGGGAACAACAACCATGTAAAAAACAATCTTACCTCTCCATTCAGGATACGTAGTAAGAAACTCTTCAAATCCATTTAACCTATGTACTAAACCTTTCGAATAATCGAGTCTATCCACAGAAAATAGAATTTTTTTTCCGATGGAGTCATTTAACAATGTTTCTCTTTTTCGAACTACCTCAGGATTATCATACATATCATGAAACCTGTCATAATCAATCCCAATCGGAAAATTTTCTGCCTTAACAAGTCGGTTACCGGCAAATATCTGTAAGTTCTTAGTTTTATACCCCAACTCACGTTCAACGCATTGAAGAAAATAATTCGTATAATCACTGGTATGAAATCCAATCAAGTCAGCACCTAAGAGTCCGTGGAGAATTTCATTTTTCCAATCCTTGGGAATAATTCGAAATACCTCATAAGTCGGAAAAGGTATATGTAAAAAAAATCCAATTGAAATATCAGGAAAATCATTGCGGATAAGAGATGGTAACTTCATCAACTGGTAATCATGCACCCAGACTAAATCTCCGGGTTGAATTACTTTTTTTAACTGTTCATAAAATAATTCATTCGCCTTCAAATATGCTTCATAGTAATGATTCTCAAATTTTGTTAAGTAGGGATAATAATGGAATAAAGGCCAGATAGTACTATTGCAAAAACCTCCATAATAGGGATCATTTATCTCGGGGTTAATTTGCACAGGATAGACTTCAAAGGTATCGTCTGATAAATTCTCCGAACTATTATCCTCAAAAAAAGTATCAGAGTAACCAAACCAGAGAATTTTATTTTCTTTATCCATTAGCCCCTCTTCCTTCATTTTATTAGAAAGAGAAAGGATTGCCGAAACCAATCCGCCTGAATTTTGAATTAGAATGGGCTTTTCATTCCTTAATTCAATTTTAAATGGAATCCGGTAAGCAACTATAATAAGTCGTTTATAATTATGCTTCATAGCTTAAAAGAAGATCGGACGATCTAACTTCCTCGCAATTCGAAAGGCTGCGTTCATTAGCCCCACATGACTGTAAGTTTGAGGAAAATTTCCCCATTGACTTCCATCTTCCATAATATCTTCACTCAAAAGATTTAAGTGATTGGTTGCCTTCTTTAAAAGTTTTTCAAAGATTGTTTGTGCTTCTTCCAATCTACCTACACACGCTAAGGCTTCTACATACCAAAAGGAACAAATTAAAAAAGTAGATTGCGGCTTACCGAAATCATCCTCATGTAAATAACGATAGACCAAACCATCCTGTGTTACTAACTTTTCCTCAATCGCTTTTAGATGAGAAGCTGCACGTTCAGATTTCGGGTCTAAATAATCCATAGTAATCAATTGTAAACAACTTGCATCCATATAGTCATTTCCAACTGCCTGTGTATAAGCTTTTAACTCTGGATGATAGCACTCTTCTATTTTAGCAGCGGCTTTCTTTTCAAGTTCAACGGCTAATTGTAATAATGTGTCATCCTTAAAATTTTTTGCAATTTTCGTTGCCGCCTTAGCTCCAACCCACTGGAATAAAAATGTATAACAATGAAGTTGGCTTTTATTTCTAAACTCCCAGAGTCCTGCATCTGGTTCGTCAATGGTTTTTTCGATTAGCCGCACTAATTTATATATCATGTCTCGATTCAAATTGGAATGATGCGCCAATCGTTTATCTACATACAAGGGAAGAGTGCTCGCTAATACCTGTCCGTACACATCGTTTTGAATATGAGTATACGCATCATTTCCAATGCGCACTGGTTTGTTTACACCCAAGTAACCTTCTAGTGGAAGTTCTGATTCAGTAAGCTTCCTTTCTCCAGTGATTGAATAAAGCGGCTGAATTCTATCTGTTTCACGATGGAGGATATTCTCTATATACCGGAAGTATCTTTCTAATTCTTCAAAATGTCCCATACTATTGAATGCTCGAAGTGTATAGTAAGTGTCTCGCATCCAACAATATCTATAATCCCAATTACGAGCGCTTTCGTTGAATTCCGGCAAACTAGTAGTACCCGCAGCGATGATTCCACCGGTATCTTCATATTGGTGTAACTTTAAAACAAGAGCTGAACGAATGATATGTTCTTGGTAAATAGTAGGAACATAAGTCGTTTTGACCCACTTTCTCCAATAAAGAGTTGTCTTATCTAGAAAATCTTCGCAGGTTCTTTCAATGGCTGCTTCGAGTGGTACTCCATAAGTAAAAACCAAATACTTCGTCTCTGTAAGCAAAAAACTACTTTCAGATAAAATATAACTTAATGGGATATTCGTGCTTAACCGCATAGGGCTACCAAGATTATTGTATTGTATATGATTGCTTCCTTGCATTAGAACAGGTTTTGCATTTCCATAGTCGTAAACAGGGTTGCAGATTACTTTAATTTCGGGATTTCCTTCCAAAACTTCAATTTTTCTAATCAGCATAAGAGGTCTAAAATATCGTTCATGTTGCTGGAAGCGTGGTGCGAAGTCGGTTACTTTGAATTTGCCTTTACCTGAATGA
The DNA here is from genome assembly GCA_017996175.1 of Leptospiraceae bacterium. Lineage (GTDB taxonomy): Bacteria > Spirochaetota > Leptospiria > Leptospirales > Leptospiraceae > UBA2033. The sequence goes on along the minus strand of JAGOHK010000010.1, from coordinate 6,505 downwards.
ACTTCTGTGACTAAAATATTTGTATTTTCTAAATAGAATTGATTGTATTCAATCTCGGATTTGTCATCTGGAAGAATTTTGAATTCGCCTCCTTTTTTTGAATCGAGAAGTGACCCAAACACAAAACTACTATCAAACCTAGGCATACACATCCATTTTACATTCGTTTGTTTGTCGATATAAGCAAGAAATGAACAGTTTCCAATGACCCCAAGATTATATTTATGCATATTTTGCTCCTTGTTCTTAATTAAAATTAGGTAGTTTTACTTGCAAAAATAAATTCAGCTTACGAATTATACGAGGTTATCTCGCTAATTCAAAGAGATTTAGTTTAGATTTTCAAACTTGTGCTTCTTTAGCAAGGGGATTTTTTAAAAAGTTACATTAGGATAATCTAATATACTTTTCAGAAATATTCTATTTGAAAATTTTTATAGAAAAAAATCAATTAACCAGAAGGTAAAAATTATGAAAATAAAACTCTTCTTACTTTTTTTATTTATGACTACAATTATTTTTCCATCGAAGGGTCATATGGGCAAATGGAGCGCCTATCAGGGATGGATGAATTGGAATGATGCTCGAGCAAAATGCAAAAGTATAAATATGAGATTACCAACTCGAAAAGAATTTCAAATGGCTCGCAAGGCAGGAATTACTGAGTCATGGAAAAAAGATGGGGCTTATTACTGGACTAAAGAAGAGTTACCTAATTCGAACATTTATGTCTTCGGAATTTTCACAGATCGGAGTATCACTGGACGAGCGGATAAGGGCAAACATACACGCTGTATCAGGTAAATATAAATATTCATAATAATCCTATTTTGTGTAGCTTAATAATAAATTTAAATCTAAAATGGTTACTTTTTCTGCTTCGATGTTTAATAGATTTTTTTCTTGGATTCGCTCTAAGATTAAAATAATTTTTTCTTCCGAGATTGAAAAATAACCAGAGAGAAAATCCAATAGCTCAACTAGACTTAATTCAATATATTTATCAATTGTAAAATTAATCTGAACAAAATGAATGATGCGAGAAATGATTTTAAATTCTAATTCAGTCAAAGTTAAATTATCCAATAAAAAGTCTGACAAATCCAAAATTCTCATAGCCATTCCTTTAAAAATACTGACCATGAATTCTGAATTCTGAGAACTTAATTCTAAAACTATTTTAGGATCTAGTTTAATTACATGAGAATCTTCCAGTGCTCTCGCCGTAGAAATTCTGTTCGAATTTTCTATGAATGCTAATTCTCCAAATATATCTCCCTGATTCATGATTCCAATAACTTTTTCACTGAGATTTAATTTCTTTAGCAAGAGAATTTTCCCAACTTTAACAAAATAAATATGAGAGGACGACTCACCTTCTCGGAAGATAATAGAATCTTTTGGATAGAAGGAAACAAATTTGTTCAAAAGTTCATTTGGCTCCACGATAAAACTCCTATAGGAATATTTTCAGTAAAATGGTTTGAAATACAATGAGACCATCAATGTAGAAAATATAAAAGTATCTATGTCTACTTTGCTCCGAAAAAACAATCCCCAAAGCACTTACCATAAAAACAAAACATCTAACTAAGAAAAGGTTTTTAATACTCATAGAAAAAGCAAGCAGTGCGTAAATACTCAATAAGAAGATGGCAATCATCTTACTTTTCTTTAGTCCTAATAAAATGGGAAGTGAGCCTACATTGCTAACTTTGTCTTTAGTCATATCTCGTATATCAAATGGTATACAAATTGCTGAGATGAAGAAAAATTGAGATAGAACATATGCCCAATGTTCTTTTTGCAGATTTATTATTCCTCGATAAGATTCTCCTAGAAACAACAGAGGTATAATTGCATTAGCCGTAATCCAAGCAAAAGCAATGTAAAAACCTTTTAGGAAGGGGATCTTCCGAAATTCGAATGGCGGCAGAAAGTATAGTAGACTGAATACTACTAATATGCCGTAAATTAAAACAGTTTCTTTATGGGTAAATAGAGTTCTAAGAATTAAATTTGAGAAAGAAAAAACCAAGAATACTGTCAGAATAAAAATGTAGTATTTGTTTTTTCGATACCATAGCAGACGTTCGTCAATGGTTGATTGAAAACTTTGAAAAATTCGTTGTACATTGTATAAACAAAAAGTAGCAAGAAAATTAATGGTTGCAAATAGGTATGCTGAATCAGAATGTTCATGAAATAGTAATCCTACTTGCAAAGTAGAACAGTAAACACAAAATGCTAAAAATAAATTTGAATAGCCGACAAGATCAAGAATGGTTGTTACGAACTTCATTTTACATACCACAAGATTCAAGAAATAATTCTATCCTATCCAACTATCCTAGACAATAAAAATGTAACCAGTCCTTTTTGAATTGGTTTACTAAACTCTAGTTTTTTTATTGCTAAATTTATTCTTTAGTTTATATTTAGTTTAAATTTAATTATGAAAAAAAAATTACCAATAATATTTGTAATCACAATTCTTTTAACTCAGCCAATTCATTCTCAGAACATAGCAGAACAAATAAAATTTGGAAGTTTTATAGATACTTATTATGCCTATGACTTAGAGAAACCTCCGTCCCAAGACAGAGCCTACACTACATCTGCCGCAAGAAATAACTCGTTTAGCGTAAGCCTTCTTCATTTAGATGCTAACTTAAATTCAGAAAAAATTAGAGGAAGAGGTGCCGTTCAATACGGAACTTCTGTTACGGCTAATTATCTGGGAGAATCGACCGAGAGTAAGATTGCCAACCAACTTTCCGTTCGCAATATGCAAGAGGGATTTGTAGGATTCAAATTGGCTCCTCGTTTATGGCTAGATGCAGGAATTTATTTTTCGCATATTGGTTTTGGCAATTTCATATCTAGGGATAATTGGACTTATACTCGCTCTATGGTCGCAGACTTTAGTCCCTACCAACAAGCTGGAGTCAAACTAAGTTATGAATTGAATTCAAAAGTTAATATCCAATTTCATGTTATGAATGGATGGGGAAACCTAGTTGAGACTAACAATGATAAGGCGGTAGGTGGCTTTCTCGAATATAAATTTTTAAAAAATCTGCGTTTCACCTATTCTAATTTTGCGGGAAATGAACAACCCAAAGATAGCCCGTATTTGATTCGATATTTTAATAATTTCATCGGGTACTATGATTTGAATGAAAAAATACAATTTGCATTATCCGTAGATGTAGGTCATCAGAAAAAAGCAAAATCAAGGCGAGCATTTCAACAATGGTACGGCTATGCATTTTTATTTAGATGGAAAGTAGTAAACCAAATTTTTGCCACCTTTCGAATCGAAAGATTTTTAGACTCTAGGCAAATTGCGGTATCAACTTTAACACCCAATGGATTTCAAGTTACGGGGGGATCCATGAACCTTGACTACCATTATGATCCTACTTTATTAATTAGAAGCGAGCTAAAAGTACTAAAGTCATTAGATCCAATCTTTGAAGCGCAAAGCGGAAAGTCGAGTATTGATAGACTAGTGGTCGTATCACTCAGCTTAAAAATTTAAATTCTTAAGACTACTCATGAATTACCTCTATTTCTTCTTCTATATTCAATCTAGATTGCAAAAATGTTACCAATTTCTTTTTCTGGTTTACACTTGGTTTGCGTTTCCATTTTACGAGAAGTGACGGTCTGGTTTCTGACTCTTCCTCTTCTGATGCGGCAAAAGTTAATTCTCCGAAAGAAAATGATTGTACTTCAGGAAAAAGAATAGCGACTTCTTTAGATGCTTTTGTAACTAACAAGTCTCTATTTTTATAGTTCATTAATTCCTTTTCTAAAAGAAATATTTTTTCGTCTTTGGCTTTTGTGATTTCGTCTTTTTTGTTTTGAGATCCGATCAGTTCCAAAACATGGCTTACATCTTGTGTTCCAGATTGGTTCACTTTTAATGTTACGTTTTCCAGTTGATATTTATTCAATTTTGCTTCTAAGCTTTTAATAGTAGAGCTGTTCAAAGTTTCCCCGACCAAGGAGACTTCAATATAAGCAGGTTCTGACTTAGAGTAATCTACACTCAAAACTTTGCTATTTTTAAAAATAAAGTTTTCCGCCACATACTTATTTACTTTGCTCTTAAAAATTTCCTTTTGAATCACGTTATACGCCAGATAAATGCTAGGTAAAATCAGGATAATGGAAAAGTAGATTATATAAGATTTGACTTTTTTATGCAGCGCTTCATCTACAAAGTTCACTGATTTGAATTTTAAAAATCTAACAACGATTAATGTTGATAAGCCAATAAAAAAACTATTGATAAAAAATAAATAAAAAGCACCGAGGATAAACTTAAAGTTCCCCATTGCAATTCCATAACCTACGGTGCAAAGTGGTGGCATAAGAGCAGTTGCAATCGCCACACCTGGAATTGCATTAGATTTTTCTTTTCTAGTAACTGCTATAATTCCAATTCCTCCACCGAAAAATGCGATTAATACATCGTAAATGGTAGGATTCGTGCGAGCGAGTAATTCTGATTGTGCTTCGCTAAGTGGGGTGATACTAAAATAAATCGCAGAGGTTAGAATACTTATGAAAGTAGCAACTGATAGATTGCGAAGAGATTTTTTTAATAACTCAAAATCATAAATAGCAATTGCAAGTCCTGCTCCTATGATCGGTCCCATCAAAGGGGAAATTAACATCGCCCCAATAATGACTGCCGTAGAATTTACATTGAGTCCAATGGAGGCGATAAATATAGCAAACACCAACGCCCAAAGATTTCCTCCTTTGAATTCGACAGAGCGTTTAATACTGTCTAGACTCCCCTCTTCATCAGTATCATCTTGTAGGTTGAATAAGTTTTTTAGATATTCTACTGAACTAATCGCAATCTGTTGATTCATAGGTTTAGGTTCGACTGTTTCGATTTTTATCTGCTTCTGAGGTTTATTTTTCTTAGCCACTTACTGTCTCCATTTTTTAAAACTATAATTCTGAATCTACTTCTTCACGCGTATTAAAATTTGCAAATGAGTTTTTACTTTCTTCCGGAATCTGTATAATCAATGAATTACAACCTGAAACAAGTTTGTGGATTGCGAAATTCTTAGTTTCATTTGCCCGTAATTTTCTATCAAGTTCCTTCAATCCATTTGCGGTATAAATTCCACAAAGAGTTTCCAAAAATTTCCCATTCTGGAAAAAATAAAAATCTTTTTCAGGATGAGCAGAATAAATAGAAACTAAATTTCGAACTACTAATTCGATCATCGAAATCATATCGCAGGCTAATACAAATAAATCGCTATTGGGATATTTTTCGTGGACGGAAAAAATACCAACAAGTGGACCTTCTACGAAATTTACTGAGTCCACTACATAGTCTGAATTAGATTGAATTCCTTTATAAATAGAATACTGATTCGGATTAATAGAAATTACTACTCTGGAAAAAATTTTCGAAAGTAAATCAAAACTTCTTTCAAACCATCTTTGATTCTCCGCGAATAATAGTCCCTTGTCGCTCCCCATACGGCTTGATTTTCCGCCACAAAGAATAACTCCGATTATTTTATTGCTGTTGTTGTCCGGCATGTTTGTGTAAATTTTTAAAAGGCTGATTAGGATTATGCGGAAGGCTTGGTTCTGTATGAAATTGTTTATGTCCAAGAAATTCCCTCTCAAACGTGCAACCTTCACATTGCATCACCCAATCACTTGTCCCATCGGTGAATGTTTCCTTTTTCCAGATAGGAACTTCGTGTTTAATTCTATCTACAATATAGCGATTTGCCTCAAATGCCTCAGCCCTATGAGAAGTAGCGGTTAACACCAGAATTGCGCTTTCGGAAATTTCAACACGACCAAGCCTATGTAAACAATACACAAGATGCAATTCCCATTTTTGTTTTGCTTCTTCGAGTATCTTCGAAATCATTTTCTCTGCCATTGGCTCGTAGGCTTCGTATTCCAAAAAAGCAACTAATCTCCCTTGGTGATGATTTCGCACTTCCCCACTGAACAAAACAATTCCACCCGCAGCAGGATGATGAAACGACGAAAATATTTTTCCTAAGTCGAGTGGCTCTTTCGTTAGATGTCGGATACTCATATTTATCCTCCACTTACAGGAGGCAAGATGCAGACTAAATCCCCCTCTCGTAATTTTGTAGTCTTATCCACCATTTCTTCTCCAACTGCGACAAGTGAGTGCGACAAAATATGATTTGCCTTTGGGTTTAGCTTATCTAAATGTTCAATTACATCAAGAACATTTGATCCTGTTTCAAGTTGTATTTCAAACTCTTCTTGCAAGTAATTTTTCAAAACTGCAAATGTTTTAATGCGTATATTCAATATTAACCTCCAATAGACATCATTCCTAAACTGCTTCCTGAGAATTGATAATCCTGTTTTTTCAAAAGTGCTTGGTATAAAATTGGTTCGAGTGGAATCTCACTATGAACAGCCTCTCGAATCGAAAATGCATGGTTCGAACTCAAACATCCATAAACTG